>JAOZTW010000134.1 GCA_029938985.1 Bacteroidales bacterium
AGTTATAAATTGTGTTTACATCAACTTCCATGTTTGGAATTTCGTTTGTCAAAAATGGTACGTCATTAGTATTTATTACTTCGAGACTAAAATATGTAGTATCTGATGCTTTAAAAACATCAAAGGCTATTAATTGTATTTCAATCTCTTCTACATCTTCGTTTAATGGTGTTCCATAAAAAGTGCGAGTTTCTGAACTAAAGTTTAACCATTCTGGTAATCCTGATTCGTTACTATTATTTGCTACATAAGTTAGTTCATCGGCATCGGCATCAAAAAATGTTTCTATATCAAAAGTAAAATTTAATTCACTATCTTCAAACGTTAGTTGATTTTCTATCTCTGTATTTAAAACAGGAGCTTGATTTATTGAAAAATGTAAAATAAATCTGTCTTTAGTGTCTCCTCCAGCATAATCAAATTGATAATTTGAAATGTTACGCAAATTAATCATTTGTCCAGTAAGTAGGTCTTCTAAAAACACTTGTACTCCTTCAATACCTGTTAGTTCTTCTACGGCAATTGAGTAATTTGTTCCTGCTTGTATTCTAAGTCCAAGAGGTATAGAACGGTTTGTGAATGTTTTAGTAGGTAAACATGTTGCGGCATACATATCATTTGCTTCTCCACAAATAGCATATAATTGCGGTACATCGGTGTAGTAAGTAAAAATTCTTGTCATATCATATTGTTCATCATAAAGTTCTGTGGCATCGTCTTCAAAATAAACAATAATATAGTCATTATAACCATTTGCAGAAGTTTTTAGTTTTAATAAATTATTATGAACATTTTTACTGCTTTCTCCTTTAAGATATTCAGTTCCACCATGTACTCGGTGATCGTCTGTAATATTTACACCTGCACCAGCAGCAGTTGCGTGTACAAAGAAACCTTGCATTGGAGCAATTTTGTTGGTTAAATTTCCTGCCATTACACTAAGTCCCGAAACGTAACCAGAGTATTGAGTATCGTCCCATACATAGATAGCATCGTCTAAATTTGTGCGAGTTGTTTTCATTGCGTCCCAGTCTAAGCTCGATGGGTATGGATTTCCGAGTAAGTGCCAACCGTCGTAAAGTTCTGGTAATGTTTCTGCTCCGTCTCTTGGGTCGTTGTTTGTCCAAGTTAAACCCGATACATTATAAGTTCCCGTAGTTGGTGCTCCCAAAAATTCTATTGTTTGGTTTTGGTCTGTATAAAACATGTATCCTTGATTTTCGTTTAATGTTACATTCGCTCCTGCTTCTTGGTTGTGTGCGTTGGTCCAACCTGGCACGAGCGAGTCGGGTTCAAAAGTTGGGTCTGATGGTTGTGGATCAATTGTGTTGTTTGTTGGGTTTGTTGCTGGAGCGTTATCCAAATCTTTTGTTTCATCATAATAATAAAAATTAGCATTGTAATTATTAGAAGGATTAGACCTTGTGAATAAAGCACTTGTAGCATTTCCACTTGCACCAGCGTCTATTGGAGCTGATATTTCGTGCCATTGTCCACCGTTCACAAAACGTTTTGCTCTTAGTTTTCCTGAGCCACTGATTGTGCTTTCGTTAATATACGAGCCATTCGAACCACCTTCGGAATTTGGAGTTTCTATTATTAGTTCTCCGTCTAATATTAAGTTGGCTTGTGTTGTAAGCGAGTTATCTGGAGCAATTGTAAGAGAAGAGTTTTCTGCTATTTCTATTATTTGCGTAATGAGTGTTTCGCTACTTGTTAGATGACTAATTATTAGGTTATTTTGAATTGCTACTGGAATATATATATCTTCTGTTGGGCTGTTTCCGGGTTGTTCTTCACATCTCCAATTTTTGTTGTTGTTCCAGTTGTTGTCTATTCCTCCTCGCCATGTGTATGCACCGTATCTTGCTGTTGGGCTGAATTCATCTGCTCCTATGTCTGCATAGGTTTCTCTTGTTTGGTCTTCTATGTCGTCTGTTATTGGCGAGCTTGGGATTGGGAAAGAAGAGTTGTTTAGATGACAGGCTTGGTCTGTGTCTATTGTTAGGTCGCAGTTTGTGGGGTTTGTGAAAAAAGGTTGATTTTCGGAACTTAGCTCAAAATTATCTTCTCCTGTTAGTATGATCCACTGGTCAAAAGTTTTATTGGTGCTTCCCCAAAGTGTAGGTGTTCCTGCGGCACTGTAATAATTGTTCGATTCGGTATAGCTTCCTGTTGTCCAGTTGGAGCTATTTTTATTAGCAATAGCATAATTATTAGCTCCTCCTGTTCTGTAATTTGCAAATATATTATTTTTTATATCTAATGGAGTACTGTTGTTTTCTCTTATAATGGCGTAAGAATTTCCTCCAGTTGATACTCCTCCAATGTAAATTGAATTATGATATATTTTTTTTGCTTCGGTGTCGTTGTTTGGTATCCATATTCCGTGATATTCTATATTATCGTTCTGTCCAAGTGAAATCATGTTGTTGGCAACATATCCCGCTTTTAATTTATTTAAACCTATTCCAGTAACTGTTCCGTTTGTTCCTGTGTTTGTTATTCCAAAAATTTTATTTTTTTGAATAATAAAATTTTCACCATTTTCTGCAATTGCGGCAACATGGGAGTTGTTTCCTGTTCCTATTATTCCTGTAAAATTATTTTTTTCTATTGTCATAGTAGCGTTTCCTTCTATAAAAAGTGCTTGTGCAGCATATCTACCGTTTGTGAGGTCTGATTTTGTGCTTGCCGATTTTACATCATGGATGTCGTTATTAGAGATGGTTTTTATTCCGTCTCCGCTTAGTTCTATGCCTATAACAGATGCTGTGTTTGTTGTATTTGTTCCCGTAATATTTGCTATTACATTGTTGTTGATGTTGTGAGTTCCGTCTCCTGTTGCAAAAATACCAATGAGTAATTCGCAACCTGCGGTTATGGAATTTGCGGTTGTTGCATGTCCTATTGTATTTGAGCTGATTGTTCCACTTCCGTTTGATAAATATATTCCTGAAAAATTTGAGCCTATTGCAGTTATTGTTATATCTTCTATTTTATTTGAAGTTATGTTTACGTCTGCTCCAGAACTGTGTATTGCGGCAAAAGTTGCTCCTGTGGACGAAAGAGCAATATTATTGATATTATTTTGTGTAACAATAACATTGTCGCCAGTAGCATATATTCCGTAGTAAGTGCCGTCTAATGAGGAGGTCATACCGCTTATGGTATTGTTGTTTACGTTTGCGTTGTCTATATCGGTATAAATGGCGGCATTTGTATTTTCTCCGGCAAGGTAACCAATTGTGTTGTTGTTAATTGTAGGAGTTCCTCCATCTACCAAAATACCATACACGTTTCCTGTTCCGTTTGTTTTTAGTTCTTCGTTGAGTTTTCCAATTGTGTTGGCATCATATACTGGCGAGTTTTTTGATACTTTTATGCCAATTACTGAACCATTGTTAGAGTTGTTTGTGTTCTGTAAATCGGAGATAATATTATTTTTTAGCAACATATTGTTACCAGTTATTTTGATATCTATGCCATAGATATTACACTTATTAGAATTTGTTCTTATACCTGCTATAATGTTGTTTTCTACTTTTTGATTTTCGCAGTATGTATGAAAAGATATAGCACTAATACCGTTAAGATTTGTTCCTTTAGATTGTAAATAATCTGTTGGGTCTGTTCCTCCAATGGTATTGGCTGTTGTAGTTCCTATTTCTACCAAGCCGTTGTCTATATATATGGCTCGTAAAAATGTTTTATTGCTTGTTGATAAACAATTAATTCCTTGTATTATGTTTCCGTTGATGGTTGTAGTAATATCTTCTTCGCTGTATAGATACAATGCAGTGAATGAGTTGTTTTGTATCGCTATGTCTTGGATTGTATTGTTAAAAATATTGTCTCCACCTTTTCCTTTGTGATAAATAGCATAATTATTTTGGTCTGCTGTTGTAGTTATGTTTTGTATTGTATTATTTGTTAGGTCTATTGTTTTTCGGGTATCGTTGTATAAGCCATAAAAAGTTTTAACTTCTATTTTTTGAATGGTATTATTGTTTACGGTATGATTTACAGAACTGCTGATGCTGTTTGCAAACTTGATGGCATAAAAAATATCGCCACTATTTGTAGTCCAAATTCCTGTTTGCGTAGGCGAAGCACTACCTATGGTGTTGCCGTCAATATTTACTCCTATTCCCGATTCTATGAGAAAAACAGCTTGTTCGTTGCTGTATGCGTATGCTGGCTTGTTGTTAAAAATAATGTTGTTTGTAATGTTCCAATTTTCGCCATTACCGTATTCGTGCATATATATAGCGTTGTCGTCAAAATTAGAAAATTCATTATTATTAATGCTAACATTGTTGGTTAGTCCCCATTCGCTTTTAGAGAATATTTGAGCAACAGGTAATTTTGGTTTACTGGAATTGTTGGAAAAAGAATTGTATTGAATAGTAATATTTTTATTACATTCTTCTGCATCTATGGTAGTGTTCTCGTTTGTGTCCTCTCCACTTTTTATTTGTATAATACCTTTTGCCATTGCTCCAGTAAAATTACAGTTTCTAATTATTATGTCTTGTGAATTTTTGTCTAATGTAAGAGTTGATTTAGAGTTGGTGTTATGGTCGAAAGTTAAAAATTTATCTGTTCCTGTTTCGTTAAAACGTCCATCAAAAATAATGTTCCTGCCTCCTTCTATTCTAATTAAATCTACGGTAGTGTTACATGGCATAATTTTTTCGGAGGCATCGTAAGGCAAAATTTTGAAGTTCCAGCTATCTGTATCTACAACATATTTGATAGGTTGCAGGGTATAAGTTCCTGTTTCATCGTGGCTTGCCATTACATAAACGTTCATGTCGCCGTCTAAGAATGCTGAGTTTAGTGCTTGAAATACTCCATCTACTCCTGTTATGGTAGCAAATTTGTTTGTTTCAGGCACGGCACTTATTTCAGCAAGTTGTGCCGCTGTGGCGTTGTTGGTTACATAAAAATCGCCATTAAGAATTATTTCTATGGCAAAATATTCTATTGGTGCGTTGTCGGGAAAGGAAACTGGTGTTGCTACGTTGGTAAATTCTGGTGTTATATGGTCAAAATTAGAATATCCTACATTACCACTTTTGTCCTGTGCTACAAAGAAGAACTCTACAAAGTCAAGGTTTGCAAGGTCTCCATTAAAATTATCTAATTTGGAGAGGTGAAAATCCCATTCGCTGTAAAGGTCATGAGCAGTGGCATCTACTCGTATTCCTTCCACGTATTCTTCTGCGGCAGGCAGAATATCTGCCCACTGGTCTATTTCCGAACCAGTGCTGCTGACGGAGCGTCGGAAATACATTCTTGGCGGATTTGTTTCGTCTATGCCATCAATTCCAGGGTAGCCTTGGTCTCTAATTATTACATGAAAAGTCTCGGTGTGTGCGTTGAATGCATTGTGTGGATAGCCATTGATTGTAGGATATCGTTTTTCGTATTCAAATTCAAAAGTAGGTTTAAAGATGTCGGCTGTGGTGGTGTAATTTCCAGCATCTGCACCAATGTCTGTTGGGTCTCCATTGGAGCCGGGTCTGTTGGAGTTGCCATCTATGTCGTAGTTTATTCCTCCCATAATTAGACCAGTGCTTTCGGCGGCAGTTGGTGCTTGTATGTGTAAATCTATGTTGTTGGCATCTGCGTCTTTGTTTACAAAATTTATATCGGTAATTGTACCAAAAGCCGAGTGCATATCTTGATAGTTGGTATAAAATTGCAGTTCTCTTAGTTTAGTATATTCTGCTCCAGCATAATTTACTATAACACCATCGATGCCTTGTGCTGTGTAAATATTGTAATCGCTTTCTACGTTTGCTGTATATTCAATAAAACAGGCATAATGGCGAGTGTCGGCAATTGTTACACTGTTAGACCTGTTGTTTACAAAAATATTATTTTTTATTTTTGCTATAGCTATTTTATCTTTATAATAGGCATAAGTATTATAATCAGCACCAGGAGAATTAACTGTTCCTGTTATATAAACAGTATTATAGTAAAATTCACTATTAGAAATTGTACCATCATATATACCAAACATTTTTATTCTTTTATTATCTTCATTACCATTTTTATCTATGCCAAGCCTAATAACATTATTATAAACTTTAGCTTTTCCACTAATAATATAAATACCATATTGAATTGCATTATTAGAATTTGAATTAGAACTATGAATAAAATTGTTCGTTATTGTTCCGCCTCTTGTATAAATTCCTTGTGTTTTTAAATAGAATGCTGTTGCTTTGCTGTCTATTCCGCTAATCGTGTTGGCACTAATAGTGTTGCCAGTTTTAGTTGAATTCTGCACAATACCAGATATAGAAGAGTTAGTGCTTCCTCCTTGATAACGTGAATAATTTGTTAGGTTTTTAATAATATTATTATTTATTGTGCCTGCTCCATCAGTATTTTTTATACCAATGCAGAGGCTTGTTGTATTAGTATAAGTAGAATTTACAAGGTTTGCAATTGTATTATCATTTATTTCAAAATTAGTTCCTGTAGCATTGTTTTCTATTCCTATTATTTGAGTAGGAAATCGTGTAACTCCGCTTGTTCCCATTGTTATACTATTGTTTAGCGTTGTACTGCCAATGGTGTTGTTGTTTATTTTCGGGTTTATACCATTGGTAGTTATACCCCAAAACAAAGCACCATTTTCGGCGGCACCAGTTGCCGATATACCTGCTATTGTGTTGTTTTGCACTGCAACAAGATTTAAACTTGGGGCATTAATACCATAAATATATGCACCGTTGTCGTTTAATGTTATATCAATACGGTTGTTTGATGTTGTGTTTCCTATTATGTTTCCAGTAGTGCTACCAATGTTTACTACTCCTGCTTCGGAGTATATTGCAGAAAAAATACCAGCGTTTGTATTTGCTATGCTTGATGTTGTTATGTCTATTTCTGTTATTGTATTGTTATCAATTTTTGTTTCTACGCCAGAGGTTTTGGTGTTTGTTCTTATTGCAGTAAAAGTTCCTGTTCCCGTAAGTATCATTTTCCCTGTTTGTGTATTGCTTGCGTATCCTATTTTATTTCCATTTACATTAAAATTTTCACCTTCGGGGCAGTTTATTCTTATGCCGTGCATGTTACCGTCTAAGTTTTGCGAAGCGGTGTTGTAAATATTGTTGTTAAGAACTTGCGAACTGTTGTTAAACAGGTTTAAATAGATTGCAGAAGAGCTGAAGTCGTGAAAATTATTGTTTTCAATAATAATATTGTCGTTTACTTTTCCAGTTTCTCCTATTGCATAAATCATATTTTGTGGCATTTCTGCACTGTGCTTTGAAAAATTATTGTTTGCAATAGTAATGTTGTCGTTTCCGTCTGCCATTGGTTCGGATATTTCTATGAGTGCTTTGTCTGTTTCGTTGGTTCGTCCTTCAATGTTTGTATATTTAATAGTAATATTTGTGGCATCGTTTTTTATTTTAATAACCGAGCCGGCATCAACATTAGAATTTGTATTTTTTATACTTAAACTTACTGCTCCTGTTTTATTAAGTCTTCCGTCTATAATAAAATTATCGGTTTCATCAAAAATAAAAAGAGCTTCTTGCGTAGTAGGAACAGCCGCTTGTATAAGTTCGCTGTCTTGTGCAGGGAACATTGTAACGGTATGTATGCCACCCGAATATGTTATTAATGGCACTACAATAGGATATGTTTCGTTAGTATAATCGTAAGTGTTCATTATTTTAATATCGCAGTCGCACTCTATAGAATATTTGGCAAAATCGACAAAAGCGGCGGTTAGAGTAGCATAATCGTATCCGTTTCCTATTGTTATATTTCCTGCGGCACAAATAACATCTACTATTCCTATTGTAAAATAGCTTTGGTTGGAAGGGAATGTTAAATCTAATGGTAATGTATTGATAATCGTTGGTGTGGTATGTAGTCCCCCTCTTGGTAAATACGAACTTGCGGCATCGTTGTTTGATTGTCCTATTATATGGTCGCTTCCAAGTGCAGGTTCGCTACTTGCTTGCTGTAGTTTTATGTTGGCTGTTGCCAAAATATTTGTTCCTGTGAGAGTATATTTCCAGTATGTTTGAGCATCTGGTGTGTCCATTTTAAATCCCGAAGCAGGTGTTCCGTTTGGAGGAGTTTGGAAAAACTCGGCGGCATAAGTTCCTGTTCCTGCGGTTGTTGTTACGTTTGTGAGCCAAGTAGGAGCATAATTATTTTTACCTAAAGGATAATAATAATCGCCAGCCGAAGCGTTGTCGTAGTTGCGTGCCAAATAACCATCTACATATACGGTAGATGAGCCACCTATTAGATTTGTTGTTGCAGTTCCTTGAACAATAAGGTAATTTGTGGCAGTGTTATGCACCAATCCATTGGTAAGAGTAATGGTGTTTGCACCAAAATGTGAATTTAGTGTTACTCCAGTGCTACTATTATCAAATTCCAAATTATCCAAAGTATAAGCTCCTGCACCACTGTATGATTGTGCAACAGTTCCATTAAAATTAATTTCGCCAGTTGTTGCACTTGTGCTAAATAATGAACCAGCATTTGTAATGTTACCAAGTACTGTTAAGGTATGAAATTCCACATCAAAAGTTCCTGCTGTTATTGTTAAGTTATTACAAGTAAAATCTTTGTTGTCGCCTTGTCCAGATTCTCTATTTAGGTGGACTTCTCTATCTGAACCACCTACATTATTAACAATTATATTTCCTAAAATAATATCATTGGTATAGGTTCTTATTTTGAAACCGCCATATACTCCTGTGGGTCCTGCCGATGTAGAAACACCATCGCCAAATTGTAGCGAACAGCCACTAAAATCTTTACTTGCTGCTGTTCCATATATTTCCAAAGTATTGACATCACGAGATGTATTGTTTACATTTGGGTCGATAAAAGTAATTTTACCTCCAGTAGTTGTTACTGTTGAGCTTGCCTCAAAAAGCAATACATCGTCTCCTGTATCAGATTGAGTGTGTTGTGGGTCAAGATTTATTTGCGAACTACCAGCCATTATTAAATTTGAAGCTCCATTGGCATTTAAGAAATCCATGTTTCCGAATTGATTAATAATTGCATTACCTGATAGGTTTACTGTTTTAGCATAAGAAACTGCAAAACTATTTTCGCCATTGCCAGCAGTTAGTATGCTGTTTCCTGTCATTGTTAGGTTACCTGTTATGATGCTGTTTTTTGCAATAGTGACTGTTGCTGAATTGTTCATTGTTAAAGAACCAGTGTAACCGCTGTATTCCTGTATATAAAAGTCTGTTGCTCCTTGTATTGAGGCATTATTATTTAAAACAGTAATACCTTTAATTGATAATATGTTTGCTACCGCAAGACTACCTCCGTTCATTATTAAACTACCATTTTGAGTAGTTGTATTATCGTATATTCTGCACACATTTGCAGTAGTTATTGTTCCAGAGTTTACTGTTGTTAGTCCGTTAATATAAAGTGCATCGCAAGTTATTGCACTGTTGTCAAAAGTAAGGTTTCCATTTGTGCTACCATCGCTGTTTGTTGTAATTGTTATATCATCAATTACTGACATTGATGTATTTGTAAGAGTAGTTGCACCATATAAAACTAAGTCGTTGCCAACAGTAAATGTTGTATTTGTGGCAGTTAAAGTTCCGTTGCTTGTTCCTGTTAATTGATTATTAGTTACAGTAATACGGCCTCCTATTGTAAAAACGGTAGTAGCATCAGAGATATTTGTTGCACCATTTATTAATAGATTAGCAGAAACCGTTAAGTCTGCATCAGCCCAAGTGAGTGTTCCAAGTTGTGTTGTTCCGTTGTTATATATATTCACATTATTCGCTGTAATAGAGGTTGATGCTCCCGAAACTGTTAGGTTATCGTAAACGTCTAAACCGTCAAAAAGCGTTATTGTTGCACCGTTTGATATTGTGCTTGTGCTACCCAAGTTAAGATTAAGGTCTGCTGTTGTGCAGTTTAAAGTTCCTGTGTTCATAATAAAATTAGCCTGTGCAGTAAGTTGTGTTGTATTGTAAGTTCCTGCTGTTATTTCAAAATCACCAGTAGCAGTAGCACTACCAAGCCCTGCTGCTGTCCATTCTATTTTAGTATCAACATTATCTAAATGAAATTTTCCTGTTG
>JAOZTW010000135.1 GCA_029938985.1 Bacteroidales bacterium
TGATAATTATATTATTATGAAAGCAAAAACTTTAGTTAATTATTTATTTTAATATACCTTAAAAAGTAAAAGTAAATGAAGAAAAACAAATTAATAGCAATAATTGCAATAATTTTAATATTAGCAACATTATCTTTTATGGTGTTTGATTTTTTTTGGAAAAAAAAAACAAAGAAAAAAAATCCTTTTAAATATAATATTGAGAATTTAGAACATATTGATAAAAAACATATTAAATATAAAGAAATTGATAATTTTGCAATAAATATAGAACAATTAAAAGCTATAGTAATTGATAAAAATAATGATAAAAAATATATTTCAGGAAAAGATAAAATTTTAATTTATGATAAAAATAATATTTTAGAAAACGAGTTCTTAACCAATAAACATGCTTCTTGTATTACATTAAGTCCTGATAACGAGATTTATGTTGGAGTACACGATCATTTAGAAATTTGGGATACGCTTGGTAATCAGCTTCAATCGTGGGCTGTGTTAAACCAGTATGTTACTATTACAAGTATTGCGGTTAACGATTCGTCTGTTTTTGTGGCAGATGCGGGCAATAAAATTGTTTATCATTATAATAGAAATGGTGAATTGCAAAACGAAATAGGGCGTAAAGACACAGCACAAGGAATACTAGGTTTTTTTATTCCAAGCCCATATTTTGATTTGGCTTTTGGTTGGAATAATGAGTTGTGGGTTGCAAACACTGGTCGTCATTCTTTTGAATCTTATACCCCAGAGGGTAAACTAATTGCATCGTGGAAAAGAAGATCAATGGAATTAGAAGGATTTAGTGGTTGTTGTAATCCTTCGCATTTTGCAGTATTATCTGACGGCTCGTATGTAACCAGCGAAAAAGGACTTGTAAGAATAAAAATTCACAAACCGTCGGGCGATTTCAAATGTGTTGTTGCAACTCCTGAGCAGTTTGAGAAAAAAACAAGAGGGTTGGATGTGGCAGTAGATAGCCATGATAATATTTTTGTTTTAGACCCCGTAAAAAAAATGATACGAATTTTTGAATTAATTGATAAGTGAAAAAAAATTAATAAGTGAAAAACACTTTTTGACATTTTAACCAAACTATGATAAACAGAAGAGAATTTATAAAAACAGCATTGCGTTCAATCGGTCTTGTTGCAATAGTTTCGATAGCCGTTTTTTTGGCAGTGCGAGAAGAGACTGATGAAAAATGTGATTTAGATTTTGTATGCGAATCTTGTAAAAAAGTCGACTCTTGTTCTTTGGATAAAAAAAATAAATAATCTACACCTATAGCCTTAAAAAATGGAAAATACAAACAAAGGAAAATTAATTAATCGTAGGGAGTTTATAAATAGCACTTTACGATTATCATTAGGAATTGCAGTTGGTGGACTCGCTGGTAGTTTATTGTTAAATGCAGTAAAAGACGACATGGTTTGGCAATTGGATTCGGAGAAATGTATTCAATGTGGACAATGCACAACTGGTTGTGTTTTATCAATATCCGCAGTAAAATGTGTACATGTTCATGATATGTGCGGATATTGCGATTTATGTGGTGGCTTTTTTAGACCAGAAGTAAAAAATCTTACTACTGGTGCAGAAAATCAACTTTGTCCAACAGGAGCAATAAAGAGAACTTTTATAGAAGACCCATTTTTTGAATATGATATAGACGAGGATTTATGTATTGGTTGTGGAAAATGCGTAGCTGGTTGTAGAGCTTTTGGCAATGGCTCATTACAATTACAAGTAAAGCACGACCTCTGTTTAAATTGTAATAAATGTTCAATTGCAAGAACTTGTCCTGCTGAGGCTTTTAGTCAAGTTTCAGTAAACGAACCATCACTATTTAATGGTTTTATGAGCGATTCTTTAGAAACACAATAGAAATTAAGTAAGGAATGATACAATTATTCAATGGTTCAATGGTTCAATGATACAATTATATGATTACAAACCAATAGATTAAAAAAATACAAATGTGTAAAAACTTTTGTATGGATACTTAGTAATTCGGTAGAAATTAAGAGGAAGTACAGTGGAATAAATATTATTTATTTATGTTTATTTTGAGAAAATTGAGCTTTAATATTTTTAGATAATATATAGTATTATTTTTCAACTGAATTTCAACCAAATTTCAATTGAATTTCAATTGTATTTCAACTGAATTTCCATTGAATTTCAGTTCATTTTTCAACTGAATTTCATTTCAATTTTTTTTAATACTTTAAAATTTTTAATTATGAAAAAATCATTTTTAATGTTATTATGTTTTGCTATTATGCTACAAAGTTATGCACAAATAGCACAGTGGAGAGGAGAAAATAGAGACGGTAAGTATAATAATGAGACGGAACTTTTGAAAGAGTGGCCAGAAGATGGACCAAAATTATTATGGCATTTTGACAATTTAGGACCAGGACATTCATCTGCAATGGTAACAGATGAAAAAATTTACACTGTTGGTACAGATAAAAAAGAAAAAACAGGCTTTGTTATTGCATTAAACCACAAAGGTAAAGAAGAATGGAGAACTGAATATGGGGAAGAATGGTTTAAAGATTGGGACGGTTCACGCTCATCACCATTGGTTTACAACGATAAAGTTTATATGATGAGTTCGTTTGGAATTGTGATTTGTTTGAATGCAGACGACGGTAAAGAAATATGGAAAGTTGATTTATTTAAAGAATATGGTGGAGTAAATATTCAGTGGGGAGTAACAGAAAGTTTGGCTTTTGATGGCGAAAAAATATTTGTTACCATAGGTGGAGTAGATGCAAATGTTATTGCTTTAAATAAAGACAATGGTGAACTTATTTGGAAATGTAAAGGTAAAAGCGAAGCTAGTGCTTATTGTTCTCCACTAATTATAGAACATGGTGGCAGAAAAATGCTTGTTACCATGACCGCCGAACACACACTTGGAATTGAAGTTTCTTCTGGAGAACTTTTATGGGATTTCGAACACATTAATCAATATGCAGTACATTCAAACACACCTGTTTATAAAGATGGATATTTGTATCTTGTAAGTGGATATAAAAAAGGTTGTGTAATGTTGGAAATTGCAGAAGATGGAAATAGTGTGAAAAAGATTTGGAGTAATAAAGATATGGACAATAAATTAGGCGGTGTAGTGGAAGTTGATGGTAAAATTTATGGTTCAAGTGGAGGTAAAAATGTTTGGTATTGTCTTGATTGGAAAACTGGAGATGTTGTATATACTTCTAAAAAAATAATTAATAGAGGAAATATTATTTATGCAGATGGTTTACTGTATTGTTATGGACAAGATGGTAAAATTGCTCTTGTAGAACCAACTGATACCGAATTTAATACAATTAGTACATTTAAAATTGAGTATGGCGAAAGACAACATTGGGCTCATATATCAATTCATAACAAAAAACTATATGTAAGACATGGAACCTCACTTATGGTTTATGATATATCAAAATAATAAAATGAAATTCAGTGGAAATACAGTGGAAAAATGGAGAAATAAACATTTTTTAATTTATGTTTATTTTATAAAATTTGAACTTTAATATTTTTAGATATAACAGAATATTTTTAAGGAGTGGTTTATATCAAAATTGTAATTTCAATTAAATTTCAACCGTTTTTCAACTGAATTTCATTTCATTTTTTCAATAAAAAAAGGATTGTCAAAAATGACAATCCTTTTTTTTACTCTTTGTACCTGAGGCCGGGGTCGAACCGGCACGGACATTACTGCCCACAGGATTTTAAGTCCTGCGTGTCTACCAATTCCACCACTCAGGCAACTAAAGAGCGAGAAACGAGATTCGAACTCGCGACCCTAACCTTGGCAAGGTTATGCTCTACCACTGAGCTATTCTCGCTTTCTGTAAATTGGTGCTACAAAAGTAAAAACTATTTTTTAACTACCAAACTTTTTTCTAATTTTTTTTAAAAATAAATTTCAAACGAAATATTTTGTATTTATTATCAAATACTTACAAATTAATAATTTTTTCAAATTATTAATTTTTGTATTATTTGTAGGCAAAAATTGATAAAATTGAGACAAAATATTTCTTTTTTTTTGCGTTTTTCTCTAGTATTATATTCTTCGTTACTTTTGAAATATTAAAATGCTTATTTACAAAAGTAAACTGGCATTTTTCATAAATGCAAATTATTGCCTTATTTTGATTATTTTAAAATTATCATTTACAATAAGTAAACTGCGGTATTTAAAAAATAAAAATACCTTGTACTTTACACTTATGAAAAACTCCATTAATTTATAATCATTAAAAGATAGAATAATATGGAAGCTGTAGCAACAGGTCGTTCGCATAAGAACTTATTTTTTAACACTTTAGCATTTACAATATGTTTTGCAGCATGGATGTTAAATGGTGTTTTAGTTACATTTTTAATTGATAATCAAGTTTTTGATTGGTCGCCAGTACAATTTGGTTGGTTAATGGGAATTCCTGTTTTAACAGGTGCATTGTTCAGATTACCAGCTGGGATTTTAACAGATAAGTTTGGGGGCAAACCAGTCTATGCAGCTTTATTAGTACTAAGTGCAGTGCCAATGTTTTTGCTTTCATTTGTTGATAGTTACATAGGCTTTGCATTATGTAGTTTTGGTTTTGGCTTTACTGGTGTTAGTTTTGCTATAGGTATAGCATTTTCTTCTACATGGTATCCAAAAAAACGTCAAGGTACAGCACTTGGAATTTTTGGTGCAGGTAATGCAGGAGCAGCAGTAACTACTTTTCTCGCACCTACATTATTAAATAATCTAACAGACGGTGGAACAAATTTAGAAGGCTGGAGAACACTACCAATTATATATGCAGTAGCACTTCTTGTTATGGGAATTTTATTTTATCTTTTTACAAATAACAAAAAACCTGCTTCTTCTACCCGTACCTTAAAAATGATGTTAACACCTCTTAAAGATGTAAGAGTTTGGCGTTTTGGTCTATACTATTTTCTTGTTTTTGGTATGTTTGTAGCTTTTGCACAATGGTTAGTTCCTTATTTTGTAAATGTTTATATGTTGCCCCTTGTAACTGCTGCAGTTTTTGCTTCACTTTTTAGTTTACCTTCAGGAATCATACGTGCTTTTGGTGGTTGGCTATCCGATTTGTTTAGTGCAAGAAAAGTTATGTACTGGGTGCTTGGAATTTCAGTTGCTGCCAGTGCTATGTTAATAGTGCCTCGAATGGATATTTATTCTCCTGGACGTGGTGTAATGTCAAAAGCAGTTGGTATCGTAACAGAAATTGGTGATGATTTTATTAAAGTAGATGAAAGAAGCTATCCAATTATGACTAAAAAGAATAAACTACAAGGAAAAGACAATGAAAATGTTTTTTTTCCTAAAAAAGAATCCTGGCAAGAATTACAGGTAAAAGTAGGAGAGAAGGTTACAAAAAAACAACTTCTTGCAAAAGGGGTTTCTCAAATATATTTTCAAGCTAATATGTGGGTTTTTTTAGTCCTTATAATACTATTAGGTAGTATATGGGGAATTGGAAAAGCTGCGGTATATAAATTTATTCCAGACTATTTTCCCGAAGAAGTAGGAGTAGTTGGTGGTATGGTAGGAGTACTTGGAGGACTGGGTGGTTTTGTTGGTCCAGTAGTGTTTGGTTACTTGCTTGAATATACAGGTTTGTGGACAAGTTGCTGGATGTTCATTTTTGCTATTTCTTTAACAAGTTTGTTAGTATTGAATAGAGTATCACAAAAAGTTGCGAAAAAACAAGCTCCAGAAGCAATGAAACAATTTGATGAAAAAGCATAAAAAGTTTTACAACATAATATAATACAATTTATTAACTAACTAAAAATAAATTTAATGGCTAAAATAAATATTGATAAATGGAATGTTGAAGATGAAAGTTTTTGGAAATCAACAGGAAAAAAAATTGCCAACAGAAACTTATGGATATCAATACCGAGTCTTCTGGTTGGATTTGCAGTGTGGCTAATGTGGGGAATTATTGGAGTGCAGATGGTTAATCTTGGATTTGTTTTCGACCCAGATTTTGACACAAATAAGAGTTTGATAATGACAGTTGCTGCAATTGCAGGATTGTCTGGAGCAACTCTTAGAATACCAAGTACATTCTTTATCAGATTAGCTGGTGGACGAAATACAATCTTTTTTACTACAGCACTACTGCTAATTCCTGCTATAGGAACAGCAATTGCGTTACGAAATCCTGATACCGCCTCTTTGGCATTTCCAATTATTAGCATTCCTTTCTGGACTTGGTGGTGGCAACTTTGCTTCTTCTATGAGTAATATAAGCTTCTTTTTTCCTAAAAAAGTACAAGGTACTTCGTTGGGACTTAATGCTGGTTTAGGAAATTTTGGTGTTACAACTATGCAGATTTTAATACCACTTGCAATGACAGTTCCTTTACTTGGCTTTTTAAGTGGAGACTCAATGGAACTTTCAAAAATATCTGGTACTATTTTTAAACGAATTCCTGCTGGTTCTGAAACATGGATTGCTAACGCAGGCTGGATATGGGTTTTATGGTTAATACCGCTTGCCTTTCTGGGTTGGTTTGGTATGAACAACCTAAAAACAGAGGCTGTAACTCCAAATTTGAAAAACCCTATTATTTCAATGGGTAGAATAGCTTGGCTATTATTCATCGGATTCTTAACAGCTGGTGCAGGTTTATTTTTAATACTTCCACCTCCTATTGGTTTAAACGTAGGTGATAGTGCTATACTTGGTATAATAAAAAACAAATGGATTGTAATACCGTTAGTAATTGCCTCAACTGTATTCTTATTAAAACTTTTATCTCCTGGTGAAATAAAAAGTAATCTTAAAAGACAATATTCTATTTTCAATAACAAGCACACTTGGATTATGACAATAATCTACACTATGACTTTTGGCTCTTTTATTGGTTTTTCTGCAGCTGTGCCACTTTCTATAAAATTCATTTTTGGTTTTGCTCACGAACTTGGAGCAGACGGTCAATGGATACATAATGTAGCAAATGTAAACGGACCAAGTGCTTTTATGTTTGCTTGGGTAGGTCCTTTTGTAGGAGCTTTAATTCGTCCAGTTGGAGGTAAATTATCTGATAAGTTTGGTGGAGCATTAGTAACACAAATAGTCTCAGTTATTATGGTATTGGCTGCAGTTGGTGTTGCTTATTTCATGAAACAAGCTTATCACTCAGCTACACCAGAAGAATATTTCATGCCATTCTTCATACTTTTAATAATTCTATTTGCTGCAACAGGTATTGGTAACGGTTCTACTTTCCGTACAATAGCAATTGTATTTAATAAGGAGCAAACATGTCCTGTTCTTGGTTGGACTTCAGCAGTTGCTGCTTATGGTGCATTCATTATACCTAAAGTACTTGGAGAACAAATGAAAATGACAACTCCAGAATATGCTTTATACGGATTTGCTGTATTTTATGGTATTTGTGCTATATTAAACTGGTGGTTCTATCTTGGACCAAAAGCAGATATAAAAAATCCTTAATGAAAATGAAATAATATTGTATGAAAGTACAATTAGAAAATTTAAAATCCTTAAAGTATAAATTACTTTAAGGATTTTTTTAATTATAATTTTTTTCGTCTAATAGGCATCGTCATGCATCTTGCACCACCTCCACCTCTTGATAGTTCCGAGCCGTTTATTGTTACTACTACTTTTTTATGTTTTGCAACATCTTCTTTTCCTGAAATAATATTTTCTGCTTTTATAACAGAAAATCCAGATTTATTTAAAGCTTCAATAGTATAATTGTTTCTTTCATAACCAATAATTTTACCAGGAGCAAAAGCGAAAAAATTTGCTCCACTATGCCACTGTTCACGTTCTTGTATATGTTTATTTTTACCACCACATAAAACAGGTTTCATTGGCATTTTAATCATTTTGAGAGCTTCAAGTATATTATTAACTTCTTTTATTGATAATATTTTTCCATTTTCCACAATCATGTGAATAGTCAGATATTTATTTAATTTAATAATTATAGGTTCGTATATCATACAAATGTCTCGGTCTAAGAGAGTAAAAACCATATCCAAATGTATAAATGATTCTGGTGTTTCTGGTAGTTCTTGGATTATGATGTGTTTGGGAGAAGATTTGCTTTCTATTTTATTTGCAATATAATCAATACCTTGTGTTGTTGTTCTCAGTCCTGTTCCAATTATCAGTACATCATTTCTGGCAACATGAATATCGCCTCCTTCCATTGAAATTTTCGAATTATAGTATCTGCTAAATTGTGGATTTATAGTGTTTGTAATAAAACTTGGATGATGTTCAAATATTGCTTGCATAATTTGTGATTCTCGCTTTCTAACAGTGCTTGCCATTCTATTGATTAATACTCGGTTTGATATTGCAGAGGCGGCATCTCTGGTAAAAAAGAAATTGTGAAGTGGTTCTAACGAAAAATATTTATTGCTAAGATAATTTGTCAAAGAATTTTTTTGTCTCGGCAAACCTTCTATTAATATTTTTGTCAGTTCATTTGTATCTGATTCAAGCAAGTAACTTTTAACTTCCTTTAATTCAATGTTTTCAGTAATTTTATTTATTAAATCCGTTTTTGTACTTGGTGTTTTCAAAATATCTGACAATAATTCTCGCACCTGAAATGTATTAGTTACTTTTTCAAGAACTCCACTTAATTGAGCATATTCTTTTTTGGCAACTGATAAGTTTAATATGTCGCTATATAAGGCTCGTTCGGCGTTTTCTGGAGTCATATTTTCTATTTCGTTACCAGGAGTATGCAAAATAACGCCTTCTAATTCACCAACTTCTGAATTTATTTCGATTTCAATTTTTTTTTTCATTTTTTCGCTATTTTTTTTGAATTCAAACATCTCCTTGTTGGGAGAAATTTTTATGATTTAGATATAAAATCACGCTATAAGTGTTTCATTTTATTAAATTTGTATAACTATGATTGATACAATTTAGGAGATAAGAAGATTTTTAGGTTTACTTACAGTTCAACTGTATTTCAACCAAATTACCACTGTATTTCAACTGAATTACCACTAAATTAAAAATCAAAAGAAGTTAATTTAACGAAAAAAGTTCTTGAAAACTGTCCATTTACAAAAGTACGACCTACAATTGCTATTCCGTTGTCTGTTGTTTGAATTATGTTTTTAACTTCTACAGGGTTAGTATCAGAAATGTTTTTTGTTTCAAGCAATTCATAAGTTGCTTTATCATAGAAATATATAACAATTTGACCATTTTTAGTACTTGTAGCAAAAACAATTACATCGTTGTTAGAAATTGTCATGTTTTTTACAACAACACTTGCATCGTCTTGTAGTTCTGGAATATAAACTCCTTGCAAACTCTCTATTGAACTTGTAGTGCTTGTGCTTATTTCTTGATTTACTAAAAAATGATTGTCTCCCTGATTAAAAGTAGATAAAGCAAAAGTATTTGATTGTAAATTTATAAACGAACTAACAGCACCTTCGTAACGAAACCCATTTATTAATCCATTAATACTACCATCACTTTTGGAAATAAAAAGTGTACTAAAACTGTAATTATAAAAGCCGTTTAAAAAATAATTTCCATCTAAAAGTTCTCCTATTAAAAACGGAAATTGTTTACCTTGTTTAATAATATGTGAAATCAACATTTCTTCAGCATCTTCAATTAAATAATATTCTTTCAACCAATCGGTTTCAAAAGTTGAATTAATTTTTGCAAAAATAGTTTTACGTGCATAATGATTGTAACCAAGCAGTAATATTTCATTATTTGATGTAATAAATGAACATAATGGATAGCTGATATCATCAAAAGTTGCTTTTAGTTCGGTTGTCCCATCTGTTAAATTAATTTTCATTAAATAGCTAATTAATGTAGTTTGGTTCATACAGAAGAAAAAATAATCTTCATTTATTTTTAGAATTTCTCCAACAGGATTAACATAAGGGGCTTCTAATTCTGTTTGCCATATTATAGTTCCTTCTTCGTTGGTTTTTGTTATTTGAACTGTATGCCAAACATAAGTATTTGCATCTGAAAAAACGGAAGATAGCACTAAATAATCGCCATCGTTGT
>JAOZTW010000743.1 GCA_029938985.1 Bacteroidales bacterium
GCTATGCTACCTTGCCCTATCAGGCAAGGCTATTGATTTCGCACCTTTGGTGCTTAGGTTGTTTTTGCTATGCTACCTTGCCCTATCAGGCAAGGCTATTGATTTCGCACCCTTGGTGCTTAGGTTGTTTTTGCTATGCTACCTTGCCCTATCAGGCAAGGCTATTGATTTTTCAAATCTATAAATAAAGCGTTGGCACTTTTGAAGGGAAACAATATTAATGAAAACAAGCAACAGTCAAGCAATAAAAATGATGATTATATTTTTGTAAAATCAGATTATAAAGTAGTTTGTAACTCGTAAATCCTCAGCCATCCATAACTGATTCCCAATAATTACAACTTGGTAATAATTTCCATAGATATCTGATACAATTATATTGTTAGAAACTAATGCGTTTTTCATCATATCAACTTGAGCTTCCAACAAATCTACATGTGCTTTTGTGACTGCATCTTGTTCGCTCATATCTTCTACCAAACCAATGTTTAAGTTTATTAAACCTTGTGTGGTGGTTGTTACACTGTGGGTTTGGGTAAACTGACATTAATATATCTGCTCGCAAATCTTCTACTGCTGTAATTACATAGGTATTTTGATGCAATCCTTGTGTTATTACAAAATCTCCTGCACTATGCGTTGCAGTTACACACTCTCCAATTGACCTATCTAATTGGTAGGTTGTATTGTTAAAACGGTCGCCTGCCGAACTAACAAGTTCGGGGCTTGCCGTTTGAACATTTACACTTAATGATGCAATTCCTAAACCTACTGTCAAAAATAATCTTTTCATAATGTTTTGTTGTAAAAAGTTAATATTAAATATGTATTAATAGAAGCACAAACTTTGGCTATGTAAAACTATTAAATTACTCATTTACAATAGCAAACTCAAATTGTTAGAATTTTGAGGTACTTATTTTTTCTTTTTCACTAATAATAAACATAAAAAACGCCTAAAAAACTTACCTAATCTTCGTTAAATGATTTTCAGTATAATTCTAATTCTATTTTACAAAGTTGTAATTCGCAGTATATTTGTGATAGCCACAACTTTGTCAAAGTTCCAAACTTTGGCAAAGTTTTTTTTGTCCAACTTTAAGTGGGTAGCCAATAATTGTATCATTTTTCACCTACTTTAATAGAAATATAAATTAATGGCGTATTTAAAGTACCGAATTTAGATTATTCACTTTGAATTATATCTGAAGAAACTAAAATATTGTTAACTTTTAATCGCACTATTTAAAACAAAAATATAAAAAAGGAATCATAAAGTCAAATTATTTATATATACAAAATATATACAAAGCTATATGAAAAATATATACAACTTTTGTATTTGATAGATATTCAGGAGGGTATGCTTGTTTTTTTTTGAAATAATTTAATAAAAACTTTAGGAGTTGTCAAAATTTAGATTTTGTGAATTGAATATATTACGATATTAGCTATTTTAGAATTAACATATATTATTAGTAGCGAACGGTATATTACACCTAAAAAAACAAAAACTCTGTGTTATACAAAATTATTAAAATACTCATTTACAATAGTTTTTTAGACGAAAATATAATTCAAAAGAACAAGTTTAAATGGTTAATTATTTATTTTAATATGCCAAACTAAATTCAAAAAAAACCGTATTATTTTCATAATACGGTTTTGTATAAAGTTAACTATTTAATATTTCATTAATAATTTATTGAATAATAATTTTTTCAACTATAATATTTTCGTTCTCATTAATTTTCAGTAAATAAATACCTTTTTCAAAGTTTGATAAATCAATATTATTTGTTTGTAAAATATTATTGTATAGTAATTTACCTGTTAAATCAAAAATTGTTATTTTAGAATTTTGTTTAATTCCTTCAATATTAAAAATACCATTAGAGTTTGGATTTGGATATACTATCACATTGTCATTTGATTTTTCTAACTGTTCTTCAATATCATTAGAAATACCCTCACCCATTACTACGGTATATTCTTTATCTTGATTTACAATAGCAATAGTTGTTAATATTGGGTCAAAACCTGTTTTTTCAACAGAAACTTCATAATCCCAACCAAACATAACATCAAAAGAATAAGAAGTAAGAAAAGAAGAGTTGAAAGTTTCACCATCAAATGTGATAGATACTTGATTTACTGGACTACCATCTGCATCAACAAAGTTAAATGTAAGGTCAAATTCGGCAGTTACAAAATCAGAGCTACAAAGCGATTCTCCTTCAGAATAAATTGCTCTTACAGCAAAATAATCGTCTTCAATGTCCCCAGTTTCAATATACGAATAAGAAGTTGCACTTGCAGAAACCCCTTCTTCAACTATTTGATCTTTTTTATAAATATTATATCCTGTTAAACCTTTTGTACTTGGAGCAGTCCAATTTATGTCAACTTGATATGCATCTAAATTTTCAGTACTAACTGTAGCTGTTAAATCCACTGGTGATGCAGGATAATTGTTATCTGGTTCATTAATTTTAATTGCTCTATTATTATTAATAAAACCTCCTACATCTGTTAAACTAAAGTAACCATTGTCGTATCCTCCCCAACCCCAGTTGAAGTGGAAGTTGTCATCTACATCGTAACCATCACATACAAAGGCATGTCCATATCCTGGATAAGGTTGAGCACCAGCATAATATAAAGGACGACCTGCATCAAGTTCTGGTTTTAAAGTATTATCAATCCATGTAGAAGTAGAACCTTTTGATAGTAAAGATGAAGTAGAATATCCGAAATGAGCTTGTAAAGCTCCTATAACATCTTGTGAATAAGCACCAGAACCTTCTGG
>JAOZTW010000136.1:0-6081 GCA_029938985.1 Bacteroidales bacterium
AAATTGCATAAAATGAATTTTTTGTAATACTACTTGTAAAATACTGACATTATGCTAATTAAGTGTTTTTATTGAATATTAATATGTTGATTTTTAATATATTATCTTTTTGTAGAAAAATTACAACTGTTTGATAATTATATTATTATGAAAGCAAAAACTTTAGTTAATAAAATAAATACAAATACGTTGATTTTTTATGTCAATTCTATTTGCAAAATATGTTGTAAAGACAAGGCATGCCTTGTCTCTACGGCAAATTGTACAGCAAATTGTATGTTTTTAATATTGCTGAAAAGTTTTCCCGACTTTTCAATTAAATAATAGAAGAACAAAAAAACGGCGTATCCTGGAGTTACTTATTATTTCATTTTCACTTAGCACCAAAGATGTGTAATTTGTTCACAAATGTAAGTTATTATCGCACCGTTGGTGCTTAAATTATTTATAATAAAAGACGGCATTTTTCATAAATGCAAATTATTGCCTTATTTAGATTGTTTTAAAATCCTCAGTTACAATAAGTAAACGGCGGTATTTAAAAATGAAAAATGCCTTGTACTTTACACTTATGAAAAACGCCAAATTCTTATAACGTTTTTAGAAATAAAATTTTATTGTTTTATTATTTTTTTACGAATTGTTGATTTTGAATTAGATAAATTAAGAATGTAAATTCCTTGTGGAATATTTTCCATATTTAGATTATACAAAATGTTTTGATGTGGTGATGATATTGTTTCTTGCAAGCATAATTTTCCTTGCATATCATACAGACTACACACATAATCTGATGCATGGCTGTTAAGTATTTTTAATTTGCAATTTGATTTTACTGGATTTGGATAAATTTGCAAACTAAAATTATTTTTTATTTCTGTCTCAGTGTTTAAAGGAAATTCTCTTTTGTAAGCATAGTCATAAATTGTAACTTTTTTGTAGTCTTCAACAGAAATGTGTATCCAACCATAAATAATTTCATTGTCAGTTATTTTTTGTAAAGCAATATAAGAATCTTTTTTTGCTGGATTACCATTTTGTTCCTCACTAAACCAAGAGCTATACAGGGTAAAATCCCAATAATCAAACGCTGTATTTACAACATCATTATTATAAGTTGTATAAAACAAACTCCCTATGCTTATACCGCTCATTTCGACAAATATATAATCATAAAACTCTTCTTGCTGGTTTAAATAAACAGAAGTAATTTTATAATCATTAATGTTATCTTCATTAATATCAAGATTGAAAGTATTTCCACTATTATAGGGTGGGTCTAAAACTAAATCTGGAACAATATCAATATATGTAACTCCCATATCTGTTTGTCCTGCATAAATATAATCGGGGTTGTAAAAACAAAAATAATTTGACCTTTGTGATAATGAGTTGTAATCAGAAAAATGCTCATCAGAAACCGACAGAATATAAGCTTTATAAGTTTTATTTTTTGTTAAATTGTTACCAAAAATATCTACAATATCTGGTGGAAAATTAAAGGCATAACTATCTCCAGAAGGAAAAACAGAATAATAATTAGAACTAATATTTTCGGCAAGAGTTTTATCAAATTCTTCTTCAAAATCCATGATAAACATTCTATATTCTGAAATTGTATTTTCTGTTTCAATTTTTGGAAAAGAAACCACAAAATCAGAAGCATTATTATTATCTGATTGATCTACAATAAAAATATCGGCAACCTGTTCTGCAACTGTTCTTATTTTAAAAGTTTCGTTAGTAAAAACATAAGAATTTACATTGGTTTGATTACCATTTGGAACGCAAACAACTATTGCTTTATATTCTTTTTCAACATTTAATTGATTGCCGTAAATGTCTGTTATTGAATTATTGGCATAAGAAATATTATAAGCATTTCCT
This sequence comes from Bacteroidales bacterium, assembly GCA_029938985.1. Classification (GTDB taxonomy): domain Bacteria; phylum Bacteroidota; class Bacteroidia; order Bacteroidales; family JAOZQN01; genus JAOZQN01. The sequence continues at coordinate 1,888 of JAOZTW010000136.1, forward strand.
TGTTTGTTGACAACAAAATAATTATCCTCCACAACTTCATTAATACTATCCAAAGTTATATTATCTTCTTTTATGTCTTCAACAAACATAATTCGGTATTGGTTAATCAAATTTTCGTCTATTAGATTGTCAAAAGAAATATTTATGTTGTAATTAGCATCAAAAAGATATTCTGCTTCTATTGATAAATTTACAACAGTAGGTGGTGGAGAAGTTAAAGTCAGCTGGTTAGAAGGTTCGGATAATACATTTTCAAAAGAATTTACTCCATCTGCAACGCTAAGTACAAAAACATTATACGAAACTAAATCTTGAATTAAATCGCCATCTTTGTCATTAGTAGTTTCCGATAAGATAAAATTTGACTCTATTCCATCTGTATTAATAATGGTATAGTTTTCGGGAGCAACATTGTTGGCTTGTTGCAAATTAAAAGTTTGTGCGTCCTCCAATTTTACTACAATTAATCTATATTCCGAAATTACATGTTCGTTCAAAGCATGTTCAAAATATGTATGTAAGTCTCTACCATCTTGCATATTACTAAGGTCTGAAATTATAATATTTTCGGCAAAAGGAGGTTTACCTTCGCCTGCAAAAATTTCTTGATTTGGAACAGTGTTAATTGCATATTCTGCAACTGTATAAACGTCTTTCATTAATATCCAACCATAATAATAGGCACCATCAACATTAACTCTTATTCCAAAATATTTATTTTCCATTTCACACCAAGTATCATCATTACAAATAAAGTTATTTTGCCAATCTAAATCAAGCCAAACAAATGGATCTCCAGAATTTCCCCATTGATTAGAACTGCTAATTGGGTCATTATAATCTAATGAGTCTGGACCATAATTTTCAACAATAAATTTAGTACCTGAGCTTGTGTAAATACTTAAACCATAGACATCATCAGGTCCGATCATTAGATAAAATGATATATCAGTAATTTCATCATTGTTTAAATCTATATCGTATGAATTAATATCAAAATCTAAATAATTTACATCAGGAACAACATCTGTATAAATAAACTGAGAAAAAACACTTTGTTGTATAGCAATAAATAAAGTCAGTAGGATAATTTTTTTCATAGTAGGATAAGTTTTTGTTTTTTGTAATTTAATAATCTGCAAATAGCGAGCTATTTAATGATTTTTTTATTTGTAAAAGGGCAAAATAAACAAGTAGATTGGAGTTACTTATTTTTTCATTTTCACTTAGTGTAAACTATACCCGCATTATTCATGAACTTAACCAATGTATTGATTTATTGTTATTTATGGGTTGTTTTATTAATTTGTTTTTTAACTTAATAGACTAACAATCAGTAAATTTACAACTCCCATGAATAATTCGGATATCGTGTTGATATTTAAAATCTAATTTTATATAGATTACACTTTATAAAATAGTTGCACAAAATTTCACAATAGATATTGACTATATAATTGACGTTTTTGCCCTGATATTATAAATAATTCAAAAAATCATTGATAATCATTACTGAAAAGTCGGGAAAACTTTTCTTGTAATAATTAACTATCTGATTAGAAAATTGAGGATATAATCATCAATAAAGATTTTTAAGAAAATACATATTTAAGTAGGTGTACTGAACAAACATTTAATTTTAAATCTACTTGCTTATTAAAAAATATACATTATATTTGCAAATCTACTTTGGGCAGGTTTTGGTAGCAATAATGGATAGAATAAGTACCCCCTACAAAAGTTTTTTACACATTTGTATTTCTTTAATCTATTGGTTTATAATCAAATAATTGTATCATTCTTTACTAAAATGTTAGCAACAATTGCAGTACAAATAATATGAAAATAAAATATCAAGATGGCGATTTCTATGCCTTTTTGGAATAATAATATTTTCGTGTAATTTATCAAATTGGAGTTGAATTTACTAATCCGCTTTATATTTTAAATAAAAAATGGATACATTAGCATAAATTTCAAAAGCAAAACTTCAGTAATTATTAATTCCCAAACTATCTGGGATAGAAATTATTGAATAATATTTTTCTGATTTGTTTAGATTAATTTATTCTTTTTACAACTTATAAAATTATTAATAATGAATTACTTATCATCTTTTTTAAGGCAAAAAGTATAAAATAATGACAACAAATTGGAAAGTAATTTTTAACAATCCCTTAATATTTTAAAAAACAATATATGTCTGATAAAAAAATAATATTTTCAATGGAAGGAGTTGGGAAGATATTCCCACCACAGAAGCAGGTATTAAAAAATATATGGTTATCGTTTTATTACGGTGCCAAAATAGGTGTTCTCGGTTTAAACGGGTCAGGAAAATCAAGTCTGTTAAAAATAATAGCAGGTTTAGATACCGATTATCAAGGTACTATTACGTTTGACAAAGAATATAAAATTGGGCTTTTAGAGCAAGAACCAAAGCTTGACGAAAGTAAAACGGTAAAAGAAATAGTAAAAGAAGGCGTGCAACATATTGTAGATGTGATAGATGAGTATGAAGCCATAAATTTAAAGTTCTCTGAGCCAATGGAGGAAGATGAAATGAACAAATTAATGGAGAAGCAAGGCAAAGTATATGAACAAATTGAACATCTTGATGCTTGGAACCTTGACCATACGCTTGATTTGGCAATGGAATCTTTACGTTGCCCACCAAATGACACTTCAATTTCTGTTCTCTCGGGAGGAGAACGCAGGAGAGTAGCTCTATGTCGCTTATTATTAAGTAAACCAGATATTTTATTGTTAGACGAACCCACAAACCATTTAGATGCCGAAAGTGTGCATTGGCTTGAGCAATTTTTAAAGTCATTTCCCGGAACCGTAATCGCAGTAACTCACGACAGATATTTTCTGGATAATGTTGCTGGTTGGATTCTTGAACTTGACCGAGGAAAAGGGATACCGTGGGAAGGCAATTACAGCTCATGGCTGGAACAAAAATCAAATAGACTGGAAAACGAAGAGAAAATAGAATCAAAACGACAAAAAATATTAAAAAGAGAATTAGAGTGGTCAAGAATGTCGCAAAAAGCAAGACAAGCAAAAGGGAAAGCTCGTTTAAATGCTTATGAATCCCTTAATAGTGTTCAGGCTAAGGAGAAAGAAGCAAGTCTTGAACTTTTTATTCCGTCAGGACCAAGATTAGGAGATACGGTTATTGAAAGTAATAAACTGACAAAGGGTTACGAAAACCGAATATTGATTGACAACTTAGACCTTTCGATCCCGAGAAACGCAATTGTTGGTATTATTGGACCAAACGGTGTAGGGAAAACAACACTTTTTAGGATGATTACTGGAGAAGAAAAATCGGATAGTGGTACAATTGAAATCGGAAAAACTGTAAAATTGGCGTATGTTGACCAAGACCATAAAGATATTGACCCAGAAAAATCTATTTATGAAACAATCAGTCAAGGTACAGAAGATATTAAAGTAGGAAATACCGAGATTAATTCCAGAGCATACTTAAATAGATTTAATTTTGCTGGTGCCGACCAACAAAAAAAAGTAGGAGTACTTTCTGGTGGTGAAAGAAACAGATTGCACCTTGCAATGACTCTCAAAGAGGGAGCAAATGTTATATTGCTTGATGAGCCAACCAATGATATTGATGTTAATACTTTGAGAGCTTTAGAAGAAGCTCTTGAGAATTTTGCTGGTTGTATTTTGGTTATCTCGCACGACAGGTGGTTTATTGACCGTTTGGCTACACATATTCTTTCTTATGAAGATAACGGGAGTATTAAATTTTTTGAAGGAAATTATAGCGATTTTGAAGCAAACAAAAGAAAACGCTTTGGTGAAACTACACCAAAAAGACCCGTTTTTAAAAGTTTATTATAAATAATATAAGAATATGAAATTATTTTTGAGCAACTCCTTAATACACTACTTGGGTTTTATTAAAAAACTAATTAATTCTACTTTACGAAGTGAAAGCAACCCCCAAATGCGTGATAATCAATAAGTTTGCCTGTAAGAGCAAGAGGAATTATCTACTTGTTTATAAGCACCAAAGATGCGTAATCTATTCACTAATGTAAGTTATTACGCACCTTTGGTGCTTGCATTTTTCATGCGTTGTTACCTTGCCCTTACAGGCAAGGCTTTTGATTACGCACCTTTGGTGCTTGCATTTTTCATGCGTTGTTACCTTGCCCTTACAGG
>JAOZTW010000136.1:6181-10046 GCA_029938985.1 Bacteroidales bacterium
CAAGGCTTTTGATTACGCACCTTTGGTGCTTGCATTTTTCATGCGTTGTTACTTACAGGCAAGGCTTTTGATTACGCACCTTTGGTGCTTGCATTTTTCATATTTTCATTCCCAGCACCAAAATATCATCTATCTGATCATATTTTGTACCTATCCATTCAGTAATTGTAGTATCAAGGATTTGTTGTTGTTCTGTCATGGATTTTTCGCTATTGTCAATAAGCAACTGCTTGAAGGTTTTATTCATAAACTTACGTCCATTTTTACCGCCAAATTGGTCAGGAAAACCATCTGAAAACATATAAAGCCTGTCGCCTTCTACAAGTTGAACACGGTGGTTGGTAAACGGTATTTCTTTTATAAATATGCCAATGGGCTGATGGTCCGCTTTTATTTCTAAAAGAGAATTAATTGACGAACTGGAAGATACAGATTTTAATAACCTGAGCTTTTTGTTGTTTTTCAACTCATCCATTTTTTTATTATTAATTGCTTCACTATTTATCATAAACAAAGAATTGTGAGCTCCCGAAAATTGCAATTCTCTGGTTTGGGTATTTATAATAGATATAGCTATATCCATACCGTCCTGTTGTTCTCCTAATTTCCCTGTTTGACCCATTGCATTTTTTACTTCCTCCCTGAGCATATTCAACACCTGATCAGAATGAAGCACTTCTCTACGTCGGATAATCTCATTCAAAAAAGAAATTCCAAGCATACTCATAAAAGCTCCAGGTACTCCATGTCCAGTACAATCGGCAACGGCTATCACAACATAGTTTTCAATATGGCGAAACCAATAAAAGTCGCCACTTACCACATCACGAGGCTTGAACAATATAAAATGTTCGGACAGATTTTTTTCTATTGTTGTATGAGACGGTAATACGGCTTTCTGTATGCGACTGGCATAGTTTATACTGTCGGTAATATCCTTGTGTGCGAGTTCTATTTTGGTTTTCTGAATGTTTACCGTTTCAATAGTAGTGTTTAACTCTTCGTTGACCTGATGGAGTTCTTCGTTTTTTTCTTCAATATTGTCCCGTTGAGTTTCTATCTCTTCTTTTTGTTGTATCATTTCGGCTGTTCGTTCTTTTACGATTTGTTCCAGTTTTTGTTTTTCTTTTATCAGTCGTTTTGAATTGAGTTTCACAATAAACCAAACACTGAATATTATCAAAATTCCATAAATTCCATAAGCTAACCATGTACGATACCATGGTGACTCTATTGTAAACGAATACACAGACGTGCTACCGATTTTACGGTAAACATTTTTTGACTTTACTTCAAAGCGATAATCGCCTTCGTGTAGGTTGGTGTATTCTTTTTTGTGATCGCTTGTCCATGCAGACCATGTGGTATCGCTTCCTATAAGACGGTAACTATACAAGTTTTTTTCGGCATCTTCGTAAAATGAGGTTGCATAGTGAAAGAACAGGTTGTTTTCTTCGTATTTTAACTTTGCCAAAGTTTGAAATTTTGGCAAAGTTCCTGCACCATTATAAACTAAACTATCATTCACTAAAACTTTGCGAACCAATGTATTAAAAGAAACATCATAATTTATTTCTTGATTTGAGTGATACTCCAACAACCCCTTAGTTGTGCCAAAATATACCGTACTGTCGGAATAAGGATAAATAGCCCAAGAGTTGAAGTCGGTGAATTTATAAAACGGTGTTTTATACTTTTCATATTTTTCATTGTTTAACCATAATATTCCTTTTTCATTACTTCCCGTTTTTGTGGTTTCTTGAAACCATAAGTTGCCCGTTGCATCTTGTGATAGGGGGTAAACATCTTTCAACACGATGAAATCAGGATGTACCTCAAAAGTATTTTTGTTAGGTAAATAACGATATATACCAGCTGATGTTGTAAAAATAATCTCGCTACTGTTCAGGCGATAAGGATAAGCATAATCATCAGAAAAGTTGTATTTTTCCGCACTACAATGTTCAATAATCACGCTATCCATGCTTTTGTTTAATTGCAATTTATAAAGTTTTGGATAAGTATTTGCCCATAAATTGCCCTCCTTGTCTTCTTCTAAACCATAGACAGGTTTATCAAACCCCTTGATCTTATGTTTAAAATGCCATTGTCTATTTTTGTATTCTATCAATTGCAAACCACCCATTCCGCCTGTCAATAAATAATTAGGCTGATTGTGTAAAGAGCTGAATGATATTGTTCCAACTGTATGTACCAGTACTGCTTTTGAATTATCTATTTCAAATGTTCCGTTGGGAGTGTTTGCCAGTAAAAGTTTTCCTTCTGTTTGATATAAGCAGAAGTTTTGCCCTTTTGTATTTTCAATAGGTTCAAATTCTTTTTTTTCATTTTGCTGATACAAATATTGGTTTGTGCCTACATATAATTTGTCTTGAAAATTATTAACTGACATTATTATTCCTTCCAAGCCATTTTGAGCGGTATAATAAGTAAAAGGTAAGTTGTTTTGAATAAGACTAATACCATTATCTAAAGCCGACCAAAGTTGTTTGTTTTTATCTTCAAAAAGATCCCACACCACATTGTCCTGTAACCCGTTCTTGTTGTTATATTGTTTTTGGATATTCCCTTGTTCATCAAAAATAATAACACCACCCACAGATGTGCCAATAGCAAAATCACCTGAAGAAAGTACAGTTCCATGGTATGGTATGTTTTCTATCAGGAAGTGGTTGATTTTGTCGAATCCTTCGGGCGTGTATAAATTTTCAGAAATATTGTCATAAATAAAAAGACCTCTATATTTAGTACAAATAAGCATTTTGTTTTGTCCGTAAGGTAATATCATACTTATATAGATATTGGCTAATTTTTCACTACCAGATAGAAAATGTAAACTATCAGCATCAAAATATAGTAGCCCTTTTGTTATTTGTACATAAAAACGATTGTGTACGGCAAATGAATCGTAAAATGTCTCATCTGGAATCAATACTTGAATACTATCGTTTTGCAGTACAAATATTTTATTATTAACATTAAAATAAATTTTGCCTTCTACAATATCAGTACACCAAACTTCATTAAATTCAGTATGTTTCGGGGGTATTTTTTCTTTTAACGATACATAATATAAACTTCCAGTGCTGTCAACTTTTAAATATCCGAAATCGCCCTGTAATCCAGCATATATACGTCCTGTACTGTCTATAGCAAGAGAACGTACAGCACTTTCAGTTTCTATTATTCGCCAATTTACACCATCATATTCTAATATACCATTGATGTTTCCAAAATACATAACTCCTCTTTGGTCTTGTAATATTGCCCAGTTTTGCGTGTGTGCTTTGTATTCTTCGGGTGGGTAGTTGCGAATAAAAGGGGATTGTGCAAGTAAGTTTCCTGCTACGAAAAGTAATATAAAAATTATTTGTGTTTTTTTCATTATTAAAATTAAAAAGTCAATTATAGCCTGAATAATTCACAAATTTTCTATTCCAATGCGTAACTGACTGTATATTTGAACGTCCACTATTTTTAAATCTATCAGACATTTACGCATCTCATAACGAGAATTTATGAATTAATCAGGTTAGAAATTACAAATCTTTTATTTAGTTTTTCGAATCAATTTTCAGTAATTTTTAATACAATTAGAAAGAAGAGTAAAACAGTAAGTATGCCTTTATATTATTCCTTCTTCTTCAAAAAGTTGTTTTACGGCTTTGTAAAAAAGCTCGTGTTTAAAATCCTTTTGTTTCTACAGGTATTTTCTGGTGCCAGATAAATACAGCTCAGCAATTATTTTTTTTGTCTCCTGTTTGGTGGCTGTTCTAAATTTGTTGTAATTTATTGGCATTTTTCATAAATGCAAATTACTGCCTTATTTTGATTATTTTAAAAT
>JAOZTW010000744.1 GCA_029938985.1 Bacteroidales bacterium
GATTGAATGAATGAAAAAAGACTATAACATTTGCTTTGATGTCAATATTTTGTGTTGGTGGTGGTGAGTTTTTTCGCTACGCTCAAAAACCCACCACCACCAACACAAAATATCGTCACAAGAGCAGTTACCGTTGTGTGCAACCAAAAAACCACCAAGATTTAATAATCATTTTACGAATTATTAAAAAAAGATGAAAATAATTTGGAACTTATGTTATTTATTTCTATCTTTGTGTTAGATTTAATTAACATTAAAAAGGAAGAAAAATGAAAGAATTAATTATTGGGATTGCAATAACTTTTATTATTATCATTGGAGTTTTGGTTTTACTGACATCAGAGACTATTAGCAAAAATGATTTATTACAATCATCATTTGTTTTAATAATAGTAGTAGGTTTTGGTATGCTGGGATTATTTAGACGCTTTAAAAGTGTTAAAAAAGGAGAAGCAACGGACGATGAATTATCAAAACTAATCTTACAAAAGTCATCGTCCTTATCTTTTTATATTTCGCTATATTTATGGTTAATTATTAGTTATTTCAGCGGTAAAGTCAATATTGAAGTAGAAGAATTAATAGGATATGGTATTATTGGAATGGCAATTATTTTTGCAGGGATTTGGTTTTTTTTGAAAATAAAAGGTTTAAAAAATGACTAATCGAATTAAAGAGTTACGGGCAAGGGAAAATCTAACACAACTTGACTTGGCAAAATTGGTTGATGTGAGAAGAGAAACAATTGTTTTTCTTGAAAAAGGAAAGTATAATCCTTCTTTGAAACTTGCATACGAAATATCAAAAATATTTAAATTACAGATTGAAGAAGTATTTATTTTTGATTGCGAACAATAAGGGCAGCACACAACAATGTATAAAAATAATAGCCGAGACAGTAGTAAATTTAAGGACTGTAACTCGTCATCGTGCCTTGAAAGTTATGTGTTCTGCAATCGGCTACTATTCTTATACTAACTGTTGTGTGCAACTCAACGACAAAAAATGACAACAATTTAGAATAATAAAAATTTCGTTTTTATTATTTCTTAAAACGGTCTAATTAAATATGAAATCACTAAACGAATATATCAACGAATACAAAAAGTTATTAGAGAAAGGCGATATTAAAAAAGCATATAAAGGATTAATGCAATATATTGCGAAATTGAGAACCCATTTTAAAAACCAATATCCTGATTACATAACAGGTAATGTTTATCATGGATATATGGATATAACTTATTTTCCTTTTACACCTAAATCCCTGAAAATCCAAAAATTAAAAATAGCAATTGTTTTTAATCACTCAAAAAAAAGATTTGAAATTTGGTTGGCAGGACAAAATAAACAGATACAAAAAAAATACTGAGAATTATTTAAAGATAGCGACTGGAATAAATATCACATTCCTTCAACAATTGACAAAGGATTTTCTATTATAGATGATATTTTAGTTAAAAATCCGGATTTTAATAATTTAGATTTATTAACAGAACAAATTGAAGCTGGAACACTTAAATTCATCAAAAATATTGCCGATTTGTAGCTTCAAAAATAAAAATTTTAATTCTTAAAAAGATGAAAATACAAAAATTACATATAGCAAAACACAAGATATTTGAAAATTTTGATTTAGTTTTCGATGATAAATATCAAAATTTGATAGTAATTGCAGGTATAAACGGAAGTGGAAAAACAACATTATTTGATTTTATTTTTGACTATTTATCCGACAATAAGAATAAAAAAAATATAATTGATTTTTCAGAAAACGAGAATAAGGATATTATATATTTTAGAGCGAACGAACAAAACACAGAAAAAGCCGATAAAATAATAATCGAATATATTGATAATCTGATTTTTGAAAAAAAGTTAAATCCTGCAATTGCCTATGAAAAAGTGAACGAAATTTTATTAAACTTATTTAGTGATTTTAAGTTACAAATAAAATTTAAAGGATTAAACAGAAAAAAACAAGTATTCTTTACTACAAATACTGATAAAGAATTATCAATAAGAGAACTTTCAGGTGGAGAAAAAGAAATTTTAACAAAAATATTTTCATTATATCTTGCTGAAACAAAAAATACGTTAATACTAATTGATGAACCCGAAAATTCGTTACACCCAATTTGGCAAAATAGAATAGCACCAATTTATCAAAAATTTGCAAAACAAAATAATAATCAAATAATTTTTGCAACGCATTCTCCTCAAATTGTCGGGTCGGTAAGAAAAGAACAAATACGAGTATTGATTAAAGAAAATAACAAGATAAAAGTTATTGATAAATTTAACGGCTCGTATGGTTGGCAGACAGAAAAGATATTACTTGAAATATTCAGAACAAATGAAGTTCGCACAGTTGAGATTGAAAAAAAATTATCAAATCTTCAAGATTTAATTCTATCAAATAAACATAACACCGAACAATGTAAAAAATTGTTTACCAAATTAGAAAATACATTAGGATACGATGATAATGATTTGGTTTTATTAAGAGTTGAAATCGCAAAAAGAAATCGCAAAAATGAAAAAAATTGATAAAATAGAACCTGATTTTTATAAAAACTTCATTCGTAAAAACAAGCCCAATGAATGGTTTGATTTAAGCAAAGAAATAGGTAAAAAAACAAGAAAATATATGCTTGTTTTTGAGCAAAATAATCAATGTGCATATACGGAAAAGTTAATTATTCCAGAAAATTCACATATTGACCATTTTAAAAAACAGGATTTTATAAAACAAGGATTATTTAAGATAAACATATTCTGTTGGAATAATTTATTAA
>JAOZTW010000745.1 GCA_029938985.1 Bacteroidales bacterium
TCCGATATGTGCAACGTAATAAACAATACCATAGTGTGATAAACTACATAAAAAAAAACAAAGAAATGAACTCATTTATAAATTCACTGTTTGAAAAAAAAAGTATCAGCGAACACGATGGAAGACCCTTGTGGAAATATAATTTGTCGAATAAAGAATATGCTGAATTAAAAGAACATTTATCAACAATAACAGAACAAGAATTAGACCCACGAGATATTACTTTTTATTATGCAGAATGGTGGAAGAATGAGTATAATGGAGGTTTCCCTACCAAACAACTAATATATAATTCTATCGAAAAATGTAATATTAGTCAAAAAGAATTTTATAGATACGCCAAAAAAGGAGCTATTTTATTTGGTATAAAATGGATACAACGGCAGAATAAATTATATTTTCGAACTTTATTAATGCAAGGAGGATTACCAATTAATCATCTACTCAATAATAGTGGATTTTACACAAATTTTCTAAAAAAAGTATTAGAAATTAATCCTTCTACAATTGAAGAATTTGCGTATGACGATGATATAATTAAATATTTACCTTATTCAAGTAGAAACGAAGCTGTATATGATAGTTGTTTACAAATTGTCAGAGCAATTTGGAATGGAGATGATGAATATTTAAAAATTTTTGAAAGCAAAAGCACCTCTACAACTTCTTTTAAAAAAATATCAGATGAACTAAAAAAACATAAAAAAGAAGTAGAAAAAATTGCGAAAAAAAGAACAAAATTTAGAGCCAACTGGATATTATACAAAAAAGAAGAAAAAAGTGAAATTAATCTTGAATTTAACTTCCCTGAAATTATTGAAAAAAATGATTTTTTAAGCTTAACTCAAATAAATAAATTAGAATTACAATCGGAATATAATTTAATAATTGATGATATACTTGTTTGTAAATTCAAAAAAAATATAAAAGGAAATTATAAAACTTTCTGGTTTAATAATTCAAAAATAATATGGAATGGAGAGGAAACTAAACCAGAAATATATCTATCGACAACAGAAGGAGAAAAATACAATTTCCCAATATTGATGATTGATAATCCTAAATTAACAACACCAACACTTTGGACAAGTCCAGAAGAGAATAAATGGATTTTACAGCAAGGTAAATATTGTAAAGCAGAAAACGGTATTATATTATTTGACAACAAATGGAACTCAAATACACAAAATGAAATTTACACAATAACATTATTTGAGAAAAAACTAAATTGGATTGATTTTAAAAATGAAATACAAATTTCCAATAATACGGAAGAACTTATTTTCAAAACAAATACAACATCATTTGATTGGTTTATAAATGAAAGCAAACCAAATTGGATAGCAAAGTCAAATATGCCTGTTGTAACAAATAAGCCTCAAATTATTGCGTATCGAAAAAATGGAGAAAAAATTACAGGGCTAAAATTATTTTGGCGATTGAAAGGAGAAACAATTTGGCAAAAATGGGAAATGGCAACATTACCGGAAGGCTGTATTCAAATCAAATTAGAAGCCTTAAACTGCGAAGAAATAGACTATTTTTACAATATAAGTGATTTTAATCTGGATTTTTCATCAGAAAATCAAAATTCGGAAGAAACACAAATAATTATTAGCCCAAACAGCAATCTTACCTTTGACGTAAAATATAGCGAATTATATGAACAGGAAAGAACCAATGATATAATAAAATTAAAACTAAATAATTTACAAAAAGGCATAAAAACTGTTGCTGCAATAATTAAAAAGATTAATCAAAGCAGAAGTTTGCATATAGAAATAGTATCGCCTTTTTATGGTATTAATATATTAACTCCCAATGGAGAAGTTCTTTCGAATAATGAAATACTACTTTTCGATAATTTTTTGGGTTACAGAATAGTTTCACAGTTTTATAAAAATGACTATTTCATTAAATTATACAATACTCAAAAAAAGCATATTAGCATCATAAAGGTATTGAAAAGCCATATTATTCCATTAAGAGAATACGAAGAACTTGCTGTTAAATTATTTCGACTAACGGATACAATGGATAAAAACTCAACTGTTTCAATTGAATTATATAATTCAAAAGGGGAATTGTTAAATAATTTTTCTATAAAAAATCACAATAGAACACTAATTTACAGCAATGAAGATGAAAAAACTATAATAAAAACAGAAAATTTTGATAACCATACCAGTTTATTTGCAATTCCACTTGATAGTCGAATTAAAAATATTAAATTGCTTTCATTAACTGGAAGAAATAGTATATTTACTTTTCCTGAAAATGAGTTTATTATAAAATTTAAAATTGTTGAAAAATTCATTGTTTTTTCGGGCATAAACAACAACTCAAATACCAATATCTTACCTTGTTTTGTTTCAACTAATATAAACAATATACCAACAGACCTTGCCGATAGAAAAGAAAGAATAAAAGTTCATACAAAAGACTTATGTTATGAAAATGCCAAAGGACACAGTTGGGAACGTATTCTAAAATATTACAAAATTTGTGTCAATAATGAAATACCATTTTCTTCATTTGATATTTTTAGAGCTTCAACACAAACACCAGAATTAACAGCAAAATTATTTTGTTTTTTGAGTATTTATAATGAAGATGAAAACTTTATAGAAGAAACTTGTAAAGAGATAGAAAATGATTTAGGTGTTAGTTTTCATTGGATTTCAAAAAAACATTGGAATAATGCAATTGAATGGATAAAAGTAAGTTATCAAAGTTCAGGAATTGAGCAACTACTTGAAGAAAATATTTTTTCTTTAATTAACAGTAGTGAGCCAAG
>JAOZTW010000746.1 GCA_029938985.1 Bacteroidales bacterium
TTGCCGTCGTTTGCTTTTTTGGTACATCGTAAAATTGAAAGTAAATTGTCAATCAGTCACCGTACCCTGTGCAATTTCCGTACAATGAAAAGCAAATGATGAGCAAGAAAATGTTAGCCATTTGATTATTATTTTATTTGTCGTTTTAAATTTTCTATCGTTTTTTTATGTTGTTCATTTTCTCGTTTAATATCATCACGTCTGCGTTGTATTTTATTTTTCCAGTCATCAATCCGTTTTTTGTCATTTTTTATTGCAGATTTGTCACCTGATGTTAAAGTTGATTTCTTTCTAATTCTTGCAGTGTGGTCTTTTAATGATTGTATTTGTTTTTTAGACCTTTCAATATCATTTTTAAGACTTTCAATTTTTCTGCCATGAACACCTTTTGCTGTTTTTATTTTATCTTTTGGATTTGAAGAACTTGAACTAAATATATTAAAAAATCCCATTTTATTTGTTTTTTGTTAAGTTTATTTTTTATTTTTTTATTTCTCGTATAAATTCTTGTTCAATCTCTTCGGCTCTTTCAGGAGGAATTTCTAATTTATCTCGTTCCTTATTTAATAAACGTCGTTCACTTTTTGAAATTTCGCCGTCATCTTCTAAGCAATATTTGATTTCTTCAATGTAAGTCAATTCTGTTTCAGTAAATTGTTTAGTTTCTACTTTTAAAATACTATTTTCTAATTCAATAGCTCTTTCTTCTGTAATATTAAGTTTATTTGCTAATCTTTTTAATATTCGTCTGTCTCCATCTGTGATTTCTCCATCTTCCGCACATTCTTTAATTTCGTCAATATATTCTTGTTCTTCTTTTGTAAATTGAGAAGTTTGCAATAATGAATTTTCCATTTCTATGGCTCGTTCTTCACTTATTTCATATTTTTTTCTTTTACGAATTAGCATTTTACGTTCATCATCATCAATTATGCCGTCATCTTCAAGCATAAATTTAATTTCTTCAAGATATTTTTGTTCGTTATCTGTAAAATCAATTTGATTAGTTAATTTACTTTCGGATATTTGATTTTTATTATTTCCTGTCAATTGTTCAATTGGGACAAATTCTACTTTGACATTCCATGCTGTTGTTTCTTGTTCTTTAAATTCTTTTTCTATTTGACGATTTACTTTTATACCTGCCTTTACACTAACATTTATATAAGCTTTAAATTCTGCATTAATTGACATTAATTCATTTGTTGAAACTAATTTGTTTTGTTGAGTAGAAATTGTTTCTTCAAATGTTAAAATACTCCCATTTGTTCGTTGTTCATATAAACGTTGCCACGCAGTTTCATGAGGATACCAAACTAAATTATCTGGCAAATAGGGTTTTTTAGTTGGTGAAAATGTTTGTTTTTTGGATATTTTTTGCTTAATATTTGATGTTTCATGTTTATTTTCTGTTTTAGTGCGTTCAGAACTTGCACCATATAATGAAACGCCTACATTCGCTGCTACTTCTAAGTTTTCATTTTTTAAAATATCTGTATCTTTACCTTTTTTACTTTCAATAGAAAATTCCGAAGCACCTAAACACTGTAAAACATAACAAAATTCATTTATTCTATCAAGGAATAATGAAAATTCATATTCTGAAAGTGGAATATAAATATTTGGATTGTAAGGATGTCCGATATATAATTCTTTTTCTATTGGATGTCCTATTGGAAATTTAATTTCTGGAAGGTCTTTTTTTAAGAGAACTTTAAATTTTTCAGAAGATAAATCAATAAAGCTATTGTCAATCAATAAAATTTTTCGTTGGTTATGCGGATAGTCGAAGAATACACCTTTTAATTTTTGATATGTAACATTAATTTCATCTTCAATATCTTGTTTTTCTTCGTTTTCTTCAGTGTTTTTTAAAGCAAAATGTAGATTTTTTAAAGCTTCATAAGAATTATCTAAATTTCGGTTTATTAATCCTTTTTGTTTAAATAAATGCTCCATTCCATTATAATCAATATCTTTTTCTGTATACTCAATATCATCATTTTCAGAATTTAATTCGTTAATAGAAATTTCTTTATAAATATCAACACTTTTATTAATCTCTTTTAATGCCGCTTCAAATAAATTTTGACCACTTAAACAAACAGATTTAATATAAGTTGAAAATTGTTTTTTGGATAAATCGTTACCTTGTTCTGTATCATATTTATTAATTAAATTTAGGGCTTCTTCATAGTTTTTATTTTCAATATTTTTAGAAATTTTATCAACTAAAACCTGTTCGGTATCAATATATTTTGAGGCAATTGAATTTAATAATTTGGAAACGATATCACTTACAGAGCTATCATCAGATAAATATCCAAATTTATAACACGGAATATCTTTAATATCGTTACTGTTTTTTAGAAAAAATCTAAACCGTTCCCAAGATTTGTCATCTTCTGGTATTTTTTCTACACTTTCTATTTCATTCCAAAAAATTTCATGGAAATAAGTATTTGTGTCATCATTAAAAATACCATCTTTATCTTCAACTGAACCAGCAATAATTTTGTCAGACATTAAAGATGTGATATGATAATTTGTTTTGTCAGCTTTAAAAATCCCACCTTCTTCATATTTTTTATAATAAAATAATAGTAAAATTCCTTCATTATGTTCTAAATTTTGAAATTGTTTTACTTGTCTACTAATACTTTTTTCTACTTGCAATTTTCCATTATCGTGGAAAAAAATATTTTCATGTTTTAGTTCTGTTTTGAAATTTTTAATTTCATTTAAAATGATTTCTTTATTTGTCATTATTTATGTTTTTTTTATTTTGTTTTTTTT
>JAOZTW010000747.1 GCA_029938985.1 Bacteroidales bacterium
CCCGATAAGTGTAATTGGGGAGCGCTAGCGACACAATTACACTTATCGAATACGTATTGGAAACGGCGGCATTGGCGGCTTGCGTATGGAGCGAAGCGACCGGAGCAAGCTGCCAATGCTGCTGTTTTCCAATACGATGTTAGCGTTTTTTTTTCAGTTTGTTATCTATATTAAATACTTTATCACTTAACTCTTTTGCTGACGGTAATTTACCTTGTAATTTTTCTGGCAATTCTTTTGTTAATTTATATTCTGCAACTCCTATCGGTTTGTGAAAAATATTTAAGGCAAATTCTACGTCTTTTTTATCTTTTGAGGGACAAAGGATTATTCCTATTGAAGGATTGTCATCTTCTTGTTTTAATTGCTTATCTACAAGTTCCAAGTAAATATCCATTTTACCCGCAAAAATTGGGTCAAATTCAACGGTTTTAAGTTCAACTACTACAAGGCATTTTAATATTCTGTGGTAAAAAAGTAAGTCTAAATAATACTCTCTTTCATAAAGTGTTAATTAGTATTGATTGCCTATAAAACAAAATCCATATCCAAGTTCAAGCAAGAAATCTTTGATTTTACCAACCAATAAGTTTTCTAATTCTCTTTCTTTTATCGGTTTTACTACTCCAAGAAAATCAAGATTATAACCGCTTTTCAGAGCTTCGTTTGCTTGTTCTGATAAATGTTCAGGCAATGCTTTTTCATAATTACTTTGTTTAGGTAATTGTTTTTGATATTCATAAGCATTTGCCTTTATTTGATTTAACAATACTGCTCTGCTCCATGCCATCTCTTCGGTTGCTTTCAGATAATATTCCCTTTCTGTATCGTCTTTGATTTTTTGAATTATCAATATGTTATGGCTCCAAGGAACAGATAAACTTAATTCAAATAGTTTTGTATTGTCTTTATATTCTAAATAAAACTGACGCATATTCCAAAGATTTTGAGATGAATAACCTTTTGTTCCATCTATTATTCTTTTCAAATCTTTTGATAATTTTTCTACTATGGATTTTCCCCACCCAAATTCATTTTGTCTTTCAACAATTATATTTCCTATCTTATAATTCTGTTGAATTTGACTATAATTTACAGATTTAAAAGCTTCGTATCTTGCTTTCTCAATCGCTGATATTACTTCGTTGAAAAAATCTTCGTAATTTTGTGTTTCTTGTAGTTTCATATTTTAGTTTTAATTCTCCAACAGCTGTTGGAGAATTGGATAATCTAATTTATTTTCACATTATTAATTCATCGAGTTTTTTAGCCATAAATTCATCTATATTATTTTCATCATTTAGTTCTCGAAAATTTAGCAAAATAGATATGTCATTATCGTCTAATACTATTACAAATGATTTGTTATCATGTAAAACGTCTCTGCATCTTTTAATTAACTTTTTCTTATCTTGAATAGAACGACAAAGTAAGATGCCAAATCTTCCCCTTTGATTGTTAAAACGTGTTTGTAATTGGTCAATTTCTGGATTGCCAATCTCATTACCGTAATTTTTACATTCTACAAAAATTTTAGGACATTTAATTTTATGTAGTGTATTTAACTTATGAAAAAAGCCTACATTATCGCTATTGTCAAATATAATATCAATTCTTTTTCTGCCTTCATTGATTTCTTTTTCACGATTTGGATTTGATAATCTTTTATCAAAGATATGAATTAAATTATCAAAAGATATTTTATGAAAATTAGTTGCGTCTTTATTACCAGCCTTAATATCATTTAAAATAAGAGTTCTTTCATTAGCTGTTAGAATTTTTCTTTTTGGGTTTAATTCTGGTTTTGTATTTTTTTTATTTGCAGTCCGCCTTAATTCCGCTTTAAATTTATCTAAAATTTGTGGATGGTCTTTTGAAAACTGATGAAGAAAATCTGAACCAATAGGATATTGCTTTTTCAAATCTTTAATACGAACAACTATTCTGCCGTTTTTTAAGACAGAAGCCAAAGCATCACCAGCATGGCAATGTTCAGCTCTTAAAAATTCAAGAACAAAGTTTCTATAATATTTGTCTTTGCTTAATTCTGGGTCTTGCCTAACACTACTTACTGGTAATAATATTTTAGCTTTTTCATTAATTACTGGTAATTCGGCAAAAAAACTTATAAATTCAAATTTATCATAATCAAAAGCGTTATTTACAGCAACCTTTCTCATAGGTATGGAATATTTTTTACATTGTTTTTGAGTAAAATCAACTAATTGTTTTTTGAGAATATTTGCAGTAATATCTGAAATTTTGTCTTGATTTATATTTGGTATTAGCAAAGCACAATCGGCAATATCTTTAATATCACCCGACTTGGCGGCGTAACTATTTTCGAAAGCATATTGTATTTCTTTTGCCTGTTTGGGTCCTATCCCTTTTCCGTTTGGAGTGCCAGATGAATAACCGAGTGCAACTTCATTTACTTCATGTAATGCGTTTAAGAGTTTTTTTATACTTTTTTTATCACCAGACCTAATGCTATCAATTAAGTATTGAAAATATGTTGCAATTTGATTTTCACATTCTCTTGACCATTTAGTATTCATTGCAGAAATTCCATATGGGTCTAAAAAAAGAGGAATATCTTTATCTGCATAAATGTCTAAAAAATCTAAATCTTCTTGCTTAATTTTTAAACCAAAATATTCGCTTAATTTCTGAGGAATTATTTGTTTTTTTTTCATGTCAATTGTTTAATATTTCTGGCATTATCTATTATTTTTTTATTAACGCTAACGGGTTCGGGCTTTGTGTCGTCAATTTAATTCAGGAACGTAGCT
>JAOZTW010000137.1 GCA_029938985.1 Bacteroidales bacterium
TCAAATTCATCTTTTGCACAATCAAATATGGATTGGTGGATAAGTCTCTCACCTGCTTGGAAAAAAGTTTTTCAAACCCAAGAACTTAAAGGAAAAGACATAACGCCAAATGAAGAACAATTAGAAAGAATTGTAGAGATAACACACATTGATTGCTCATACAATGAAGAAATCATAAATCTTAAACCATTATCTAAATTAATTTATCTTGTAGAAATAAGGTGTGAACACACAAATATTGAAAGTCTTGAAGGAATAGAAAATTTAACAAATTTAAAAAGCATAGATTGTTCTGATAATGATAATATTAACAGTCTAAAACCATTAAGTAATAATATCAACTTAACAGAAATTGATTGTAGTAATACCATGATTAAAGATTTAACACCTCTTGGAGGTTTAGATAATCTAAAAAAACTTGATGTTCATTATTGTACAGTAAATAATCTTGAACAAATCAAAAATTTGAATAATTTAGAAATACTTGATGTTTCACAAAATCTCCCTTTGTACTACATAAAAGGTATTGAAGAATTAAAAAATTTGTTGGAATTAAATATTAGTGAAACTAAGGTAAAAGACCTCTCGCCTTTAAAAAATTTGAATAAACTTGAGGTACTTAACATTTCTAATACTCCTGTAGAGACTTTAAGAGAGTTAGGGAAACTAACACAACTTCAAGAAATTGATTTTTCTAACACAAATATTTCATCAGTAAGTTTTGATTATCTCTACGGACATTTATCATTTACTATACTTAGAGCCAGAAATATAGATATAACAGAAAAAGAAATAAAATCTTTTGAAGATTTTTATAAAAGAAAAAATACTAATGCAATTTTAATAATAACTCCTAAAGAAAATTAAGATTTATTGGCTACCCAACATATCCTTGGGTTTTATTATTATAAAGTTGTAATTCGCAGTATATTTGTGGTAGCCACAACTTTGACAAAGTGAAAAACTTTGTCAAAGTGTTTTTGACGTTTTTCACGAGTATCAATTTCTTCGTTACTTTTGAAATATTAAAATGCTCATTTACAAAGGTAAACTTCAATTCTTATATTTCAAAAAAGCCTTGAACTTGACACTCGTGAAAAACGCCGTGTTTTTTATGTCTAATAAATATTAAAATTTTGGAGTTAAATATTTTCTAACCTTTTTTTTACAAAATCAGCAAACTGCTCCAAACTTGGATCTCTTGCTCCCATTAATAATAGTATATCTCCATTTTGTAATAAACCTGATATTTTTTTGGGTATGTTCTCTCTATTTTTCACATAATAAGCAGTTTTACCGTTTTGTAATATCCCATTTATTATATCATTTGCAGAAATATCTTTCTTAACTGTACCTCCCGCATAATATATTTCGGACATAAAAATAATGTCACTTAACCTTAAGGTTTCACTAATTTCAGAAATAAATTCATTTTTCAAAAATTTTGTTGGAGCAAAACCATGTGGTTGAAACCATGCAATAACTCTACTCCCTAAATTTTGACAAGACTTTAAAGCTGCTGAAATTTTTGCAGGATTATGTGCGTAATCATCAATCAGTATATAATTGTTTGATTGGCAAACAACTTGCAGTCTTCTATAAATTCCTTTATAATTTTTTAAAATTTCACTTATTTTTGGTAAACCAACACCAAGATAATTAGCAACAGCAATTGCTGCTAAGGCATTTTCCATATTGTGTTCTCCAATAGTAGGTATTTCAAAAACAGTATCAAGAACATTAAATTTAATTTGAAACCCAATTTGTTGAAAATTAATACCACAATATTTAGCCAAATTGTTTACTCCAAAATTATCGTTTTCACCAAAAGAATATTTTAAAACTTTCTTTTGTTTTGTATTAACTATCAATTTATTTTGAACATTATTTTTAAAAGTATTAAAAATTTCATACAGTTCTTTTAATTCCTTATGGTCTTTATCAATATTTAAAATAACACCAATTTCTGGTTTGTAATTAACCAACGAGCCATCAGATTCGTCGGCTTCAATAATCAACCAATCACCTTTTCCTGCAATAGCATTTCCTATTTTCCCTTTTTCTTGTAAAGCTACCAAGCCAGCTCCACTAATAAATGATGGTAAAAAATTTGCTTGTTCCAAAATATGATATAACATAGCCACAGTAGTTGATTTTCCTGATGTTCCAGAAATAGCAATAGTCTTTTTGCTCTCTGTTATGGCTTGCAACATTTTGGCTCTATGTACAATAAGCAAACCAAGTTCTTTAGCTTTTTTGTACTCTTCAACTTTATTTTCTATTGCTGTTGACACCACAACTACATCAATATTTGAGTCTATCCCACTCCCATCTTGTGGAAAACATTTTATGTTCTCTTTTTCTAATAATATTTTGGTTTTATTTTTGTTAGCTTTATTAAAAACTCTATCCGAACCAGACACTTTTTTATCAATGTTTGATAAATATTGAGCAATAGCACTCATACCAACTCCTGCTATACCTATAAAATAAAAACTATTGTAATTCAGTAATTTCTTCATATTCAGTAATATATGTTTTTAGATGTTTATTTTAAGTGTAAAAATATTTAAAAAAATTATTATTTGCAATTGTTTCATAAAAAAAAGTTTATATTTGCATAGTGAAAAAATAAAAAAGAAACTTTAAACATTGATAAATAACAGTATATAATGATTTTATAAAAATGGTTTTGATTGTAGGCATATTAAAAAATAATCAAATTTAAAAAATAATCAAAATGAAAAAAACAATTGTAACAATCATTTTATTAATGATTTTGTTGGCGAGTGGAAATATTTTTGCTCAAGAAAATATAAAGATACCAAAAAGTAGTTTTAAAACTGAAAAAAAAGGAATAGGAGCTGCAATGAAAAGTATAAAATATGGAGATTTCTTTTTTAAAGACAAAATAGAGGGAAGTTATTTGAAAGCACTAAACTATTATTTAGAAGCTTATGAGTACAACCCTGATAATGCCACTTTAAATTATAAAATTGGAGTATGTTATATTGAGTCTGTTCAAAAAAACGAAGCTTTACAATATTTTCAAAAAGCCTATGATACCAACGAATATGTGGCAAATGACATAAAATATTATCTTGCATCTGCTTTACATTATAGCTACAAATTTGAAGAAGCTATAGAATTGTTTACCGAATATAAAAAATTAAATCCAGAAAAAAATAAAATAGTTAATAAAAGAATCGAAGAATGCAATAGTGGAATTAAATTAACAAAAAAAAAAGTTGAAGTGTTAATAAATAATGTGTCTATAATTAACTCAAAACACAAAGATTATAGTCCAATGATAACTGCTGACGGTGAAAAACTAATTTTTACTTCACGTAGAGAAAACTCTACTGGTGCTCAGCTTGATCCTTTTGATAATCAATTTTTTGAAGATATTTATTTTTCAAAAAGTAAAGATAATAATTGGATTGCACCCAGAAATATTGGTTCACCCTTGAATACCGAAGGACACGATGCAACAGTTGGTTTTTCTAACGATGGACAACAACTTATTACATATAGTAGAGGAGATTTATTTATAAGTAAACTGAGAGGGAAAAATTGGTCAAAACCAAAAGCATTGCCTAAAACAATTAATTCAAAAGAAATGGAATCCTCTGCCTGCTTTTCGTATGATGGTAAAACTATTTATTTTGTGAGAGGGAAAAAAGCAAATCCAGAAGAAAGTAATGGAGATATATATTTTAGTACAATTGGATTAGATGGAAAATGGAGTGAAGCAGTGAAATTAGATAATACAATAAATTCTCCATACGATGAAGACGGTGTTTATATGCACCCAGATGGACGAACAATTTATTTTAGTTCAAAAGGACATAATTCTATGGGGGGTTATGATGTTTTTAAAAGTGAACTTTTAGAAAAAAATTCGTGGTCAAAACCAGTAAACATGGGTTACCCAATAAACTCTCCTGACGATGATATTTATTTTGTTCTTACTGCTAACAAAAAAATAGGGTATTATTCCGCTGTAAGAGATGACACAAAAGGATATACTGACATATATCAAGTTATTTTCCTAAACGGAACAAACAATCTTATACTTAACAGTGAAGACAACTTAATCGCAAGTGCAACAAGTCCTGCAAGTGAAACAAGTATAGATAAAAGTACTCGACTAACAATTGTAAAAGGAATTATTAAAGACAATATTACAGGAAAAGCTATAGAATGTATTATAGAAATAATTGATAATGAAACAAATGAAGTTGTTTATAGAACCACTTCTAATAGTGCTACAGGAGAATATCTTGTAAGTTTGCCACCAGGCAAAAACTATGGTATGGCAATTAAAAAAGATGGCTATCTTTTTCATTCCGAGAATTTTGATTTGTTGGACGATGAAGGTGGCTATAAAAAAGTGGAACAAAATATTGAAATGGTAAACATTGCTGAAAATTCAAAAATAACTCTTAAAAATTTATTTTTTGATGTTGGAAAATCAAATATTAAAGAAGAATCAGCATCTGAATTGGATAGGGTAATTGAGTTTTTAAATGAATATCCGAAAATAAAAGTAGAAATATCTGGTCATACAGACAATAGAGGAACTAAAGAAAAAAACTTGAAACTTTCGCAAGATAGAGCACAAGCAGTAGTTACATACCTTACTGACAATGGAATAAATAAAAATAGATTAGTTCCTGTTGGTTACGGAATGAGAGAACCTATAAAAGACAATAAAACAAAAGAGGGAAGAGCACAAAATAGAAGAGTAGATTTTAAAATAATTGAAAATTAAAATATTAAAAATAACAAAAATGCAAGCAAAAGTAAGTATTATCATGGGAAGCACTTCAGATTTACCAATCATGGAAAGTGCAGCAAAACATTTAAATGAGTTACAAATACCGTTTGAATTAAATGCTTTGTCGGCCCACAGAACACCAAAACAAGTAGAAGATTTTGCCACTAAGGCTTATGAAAGAGGAATTAGAGTAATTATTGCTGGAGCGGGTGGAGCAGCACATTTACCTGGTGTAATTGCGGCTTTTACATCAATACCTGTTATTGGAGTTCCAATAAAAGCGTCAATATCTATTGATGGTTGGGATTCTATTTTGTCAATTTTACAAATGCCTCCAGGTATTCCGGTAGCAACTGTTGGACTAAATGCCGCAAAAAATGCTGCTATTTTATCAACACAAATGCTATCAATTGGTGATGAGGAAATAAAAGAAAAAGTTGATAATTTTAAAAAAAGCTTAGAAGAAAAAATAGTAAAAGCGAACGAACAACTTTCTCAAATAAAATTTGAATACAAAGTATAAATAATTAAGAATTAGGAATTGGTTTACACCTTTATCAATTGCAACGTGCTCTATCTCGTGGTTACATGAAACACATCAGTTGAACCATATTTTAACCACAAGTAAAGCTTGTGGCAATTGATAAAAGTGTAAATGAATAATGAAAACATGCCAAAGAATTGTATTTTTGAATAATAAATTTAAAATATGTTACAACAAGCTATAAATAATTATTACAGAAAACTTGATGAATACAAACGTTTTGGTGGAAGTAGAAATGAGACAAGTATTCGCCGAGCTTTTGCTAATTTGTTGGAAGAGTATTGTTTGCCAAAAAATTTAAGATTAATTGATGAATTAAAATTGGAAAACTCCGCAAAACGCCCTGATGGAACAATAAATAATGCTATGCAAGTAGCTTATGGACACTACGAAAGCAAAGATACAAAAGATAATTTGGACAAAGAAATAGAAAAGAAAATTGCGATAGGCTACCCCACATTTAATATTCTGTTTGAAAATACCGAACAAATAATATTGATTCAAAAAAACGAAGAAGTTATGCGTGGCAACATGCAAGATGCCGATTTTTTACATCGTATTCTAACTGAATTTGTTGATTTTGAACACCCCAGAATAACAAAGTTTAACAAGGCGGTTGACAAATTTAAAGAAGATATTCCATATATTGTAGAAGCACTTAGAAAAATGATTGCCGAACAAGCTGAAAACAATCCAGATTTTAAAGTGCAACGAGAAAAATTTTGGAATATTTGTAAAGAAAGTATAAATCCAAATATTACGGCTTTTGATATTCGGGAAATGCTTATACAACACATATTAACAGCCGAAATATTTGACACCGTTTTTGGAGATAGTCATTTTCATAGAGAAAATAATATTGCAAGAGAATTAGAAGTTGTTGTAAATACTTTTTTCACTGGAGAAGTTCGCCGAAACACACTTTCTTCAATTGACAATTATTATAAAATAATAAAAGCCGAAGCTGCCAACATTTCTAATCATCATAATAAACAGAAATTTTTAAAAATAATTTACGAAAATTTTTATAAAGCATACAATCCCAAAGGTGCAGACACACTTGGCGTAATTTATACACCAAACGAAATCGTACAATTTATGGTAAAAAGTACCGATTATTTACTTGGAAAATATTTTAGTAAATCGTTACACGACAAAAAAGTACAAATACTTGACCCCGCAACAGGAACAGGAACTTTTATAACTGAAATTATTGAGTATATTCCGCAAAAATATTTAGAATATAAATATAGAAACGAAATTCATTGTAACGAACTTGCTATTTTACCATACTACATTGCTAATCTGAATATTGAATATACATATCAGCAAAAAATGAGTAAATATAAATCTTTTGAAAACATAGTATTTGTTGATACTCTTGATAATCTTGGTTTTGAATACGCAGGTAAACAGGCATCTATGTTTGCTATGACTACCGAAAATCTTAAACGCATAAAAAAACAAAACAAAGGCGAAATTTCCGTCATAATTGGCAATCCGCCCTATAATGCTAATCAACAAAACGAAAATGATAATAATAAAAATAAAGAATATCAAGAAATAGATAGATTAATAAAAAATTCGTATGTAAAACTTTCTTCGGCACAAAAAAGTAAAGTTTATGATATGTATGCCCGATTTTATCGTTGGGCATCAAACAGAATTAGCAAAAATGGAATTATTGCTTTTGTTACAAATCGCTCGTTTATAGAAAGTCGTACTTTTGATGGTTTTAGAAAATCGGTTGAAAAAGAATTTGATTATATTTATATTGTTGATTTAAACGGAGATATTCGTTCTAACAAAGAACAAGCTGGAGGAAATGTTTTTGGAATATTAACTGGAGTAACAATTGCTTTTTTCATTAAAAAAGAAGAATTTGCTATTAATAAAAAGAAAATGTTAAAAGAAAATGCGAGAATAAAATATTCAAGTATTTTTAAAGAAGGCAAGGCAGAAGAGAAATTAGAATATTTAAGTTCTACCCATTTTAAAAAAATTCCTTTTGAAAGTATAGTTCCTGATACGCAAAATAATTGGTTAAATATTCCTGACAATGATTTTGAAGAACTTGTTTCGCTGTATAATAAACTAACAAAATATTCAAAAAACAAATCGGGAGAAAATGCAATCTTTAAACTTTTTACTAATGGTGTTGTTACAAATAGAGATGCATGGGTATATGATTTTGATAAAAAAAACTTGGAACTTAAAATTAAATATTTTATTGATTATTATAACAAGTTATTAAATAATTACAAAAAAAATGGAAATATTAATAATTGGGATATTTCAATAAAATGGAGTAGAGATTTAAAATTAAAATTTAAACGAAAAACACCACTTAAATACTCTAAAAATAAAATAATAATATCACAAAATAGACCTTATGTGAAAATATTTAACTATGCTGAAAAATTGTTAAACGATGTACTTACACAAAATCATTATGATATTTTTGGTAAGCATTTCAATAAAAATAACATTATTATATCATTTACAGAAATATCTGATAGTTCTAATTTTCAATTATTAGCTTCAAAAACGCTCACAAATAAAAATTTTATTTATCCTGTAATGAAATCTTCTTATTGTCTTCCACTTTATTGTTATGATAACGCAGGCAAACGTATTGATAATATTACAGACTGGGGATTAAAACAATTTACGGAAAATTATAAAAATTATAAAATTACAAAAGATGATATTTTTTACTACACTTATTCTGTTTTGCACAATCCAGAATATAGAAAAAAATATGAACTAAATTTAAAACGAGAGTTTCCTCGTTTACCTTATTATAAAGATTTTTATAAGTGGGTAAATTGGGGTAAAGAACTAATGAATTTACATATAAACTACGAAAAAGCAGATTTTTTTAAATTGAAAATTGAAAACAAAGATTTGAAAATAAAACCAAAAGTAAAGTTAAAAATAGATAAAATAAATAATTGTATTATTATAGATGAAAATACAATAATAAAAGAAATTCCAAAACTCGCTTTTGAATATAAACTTGGAAATCGCTCTGCAATAGAATGGATTTTAAATCAATATAAAGAAAAAACTTACAGTAAAAATGTACTTAAAAAATATCCAGATAAACAAATATTAAACGAAAAATTTAATACATATAAATTTTCAGATTATAAAAAACAAGTGATTAATTTAATAAAACGAGTTACAACTGTGTCGGTTAAAACAATGGAAATAATAAATAAAATGAAACAAGAATAACGTCAAAAATTCAAAAAAAACATAGATTCTAAATATGAAAAAAATACAAATGGTTGACCTTAAGGGGCAATATTTAAAAATTAAAAAAGAAGTTGATTATGCTATTCAAAATGTTGTTGATAAAACGGCTTTTATTAACGGAAGTGAGGTTGGTGTTTTTAAAAACAATCTTTCTGAATATCTTGGAGTAAAGCATGTTATAACTTGTGCAAATGGTACAGACGCATTACAAATTGCTTTAATGGCTCTTGATTTGAAGATTGGAGACGAGGTAATTGTTCCTGCTTTTACTTATGTAGCTACTGCTGAGGTAATCGCTTTGTTAAAATTAAAACCTGTTTTAGTTGATGTAGATATTGACACTTTCAATATTAATGTTCAACAAATAGAAGCGGCGATTAATGAAAAAACAAAAGCAATAGTTCCTGTGCATCTTTTTGGACAATGTGCTAACATGCAGGAAATTATGTACATTGCAGAAAAACACAATTTATATGTAATAGAAGACAATGCTCAAGCAATTGGAGCTGATTATATATATATAAATGGAAAAAGACAAAAAACTGGAACTATTGGTGATATTGGTTGCACTTCGTTTTTTCCATCTAAAAACTTGGGCTGTTTTGGTGATGGAGGGGCTATTTTTACGAACAACGACAAACTTGCATTTAAATTGCAAATAATTGCTAATCACGGTCAAAATAAAAAATATTACCACCAATTAACAGGAGTAAATTCAAGACTCGACACAATTCAAGCTGCTGTATTGAATATAAAAATAAAACATTTAGATGAATATTCTAACAAAAGACAAAAAGCGGCAAAATTTTATTCCGAAAATCTTAAAAATAATAAAAATCTTGTAACACCAATTTGTTCAAATAGTTCTACTCATGTTTTTCATCAATATACATTATTAGTAAAAAATGGAAAACGTGATGAATTAAAACAATTTTTAAATAAAAATGGTATTCCTGCAAATATTTATTACCCAATGCCATTGAACAAGCAAGAGGCTTTTAAAAATATTTCTCGTGTGGTAGGAGATTTAAAAAATACTAAAGAATTATGTAGTTCTGTTTTATCTTTACCAATGCACACTGAACTTGATAACAATCAATTAGAATATATTATTGAAAAAATAAATCAGTTGAAATTCAGTTGAAATTCAGTTGAAATTCAATGGAAAAACATTTGACATTTTTTTATCAGTTGCCACGTCCTTTAGGGCGTGGTCAAAATAGATTTTACATTATTGACAGACTAATAAAATCTAAACACATATTGTTTACCAAAAATACTGTTGATTATTTCTACTTTACTAAGTTAAAAATTCTTAATTATAAGACTTTTAAGCACCAAAGGTGTGAAATCAATAGCCTTGCCTGTAAGGGCAAGGTATCAACGCAAGAAAAAAGCAAGCACCAAAGGTGCGAAATCAATAGCC
>JAOZTW010000748.1 GCA_029938985.1 Bacteroidales bacterium
AAGTGCATAACATTTTATTGCAAAACATGGTAGCTTGTGCGGTTTTTTTTTCGCTACGCTCAAAAAAAACCACACAAGCCACCACGTTTGCAATAAGTTACCGATAAGTGTAATTGTGTCGCTAGCGCTCCCCAATTACACTTATCGGGTTCGGGCTGCGCCATTGATATGGTGTGTTTTGGGTCGCTAGCGCTCCCCAAAAAACACACATATCAATAGCTTTGTTGTCATAAATTTAATTCAGAAACTTCGCAAGCTACGTTCCTGAATTAAATTGACGACACAAAGCCCGAACCCGTTAAGCATAATCAATCAGACATTACAAATTATAAAATGAAAACAATGAAAAAAATAATTTTATTCCCACATCCTGGCGGAGAACATGGAAGACAGTCAAAGATAACGACAAGTAAAATTTCTGATAATATAGGAACTGAATATATTAGATGGCATAATGGGCAACATGCAAGAAAATTTTTAAAAAACGAGGGCAATTTTATTGATAAAAAAGGTAACTTAGTAGAAAATAAAGATATTGCTTTTTGGTGTGAATGGGAACCTCAATCAGAAATAATCAATAATTTTAACCTATCAAATATTGAAAAGCAAAAAAAAGAATTACCTCTTTTTTTACAAACACCATTCTTTGACACAACAGAGAGAATACAAAATACTGACCCTTTTATTTTCGGAAATAATTTTTACTGGGCTTTTTGTCGTCAAGGAAGCCAGCCCAGATTAACAAAATTAAGTAGCGGAGATTTAGTCTTATTCGGTTCTAAAATAAATAATAAATTTGTCATAGATACTGTATTTGTGATAAGAGAAGGAATTGATTACTCATGGAACACATACAATTTAGGAACATCAGGAGTAAGTAATATTATAAAAAAATGCCCTGAATATGATGAGATTACCTTAAAAGCTGGCTCTTGCAGTTCTTCTAATCCTGACTATTATTATAATTACCGTTTATACGTTGGAGTAAATTATAACGAACGAGATAGTCATAATGAAATGTTTAGCTTTTTTCCAACAAAACAATATGATACAATAAAAGGTTTTAAAAGACCTGAAATAGATTTATCTGATTACTTTAATTACGATGATATTAAAATCAACCCACAATCTGCACGACGATTAACAGTCGAAGATAATAAGTTAAAAAGAATTTGGCAAGAAGTAAAAAAACAAGTAGTAGAACAAGACTTAAATTTAGGTGTTTATACGAAAATTCCACCCAAAATAGTAGTTTCATACAAAAATAAATTATTCAAACCAAAAGCAAAGTATCCACAAATAAATAACTTAGATGCAGGAGTAAATAAAATTGTAATAAAAATTGTCTTTAAATCAAACAAACAATATGGTGCGTTAATCGGAAATCAAAATAGAGATTTAAACCCTAATGAATTTAACCCTGTAATTTATATTGACACAACGGGGTATTTAAGAGCAACACTTTGGGACGGGAAAAATAATAGAACTTTAAAAAGTGAAGTAAGAGTTGATGATAACAAATCACACGGAGTTATTTATATTGCTGATACAGTCAAAAATGAACAACTAATATATTTAGATACGAAAGAAATAATACATGATATATTAAACCCTGATAAATGTAACACATATAAAAAAGATGGAGAATTAAAAGACGCGTATAAAATTTCAAACGAAAATCTTGATAACAAATATTTTTGGCAGTTAGGAACAGCATATACAAGAAACAAACCAAAAACTAACGGATTTTGGTTTGTTTTTGATGGTGTTATTATGGAAGTTCTAATTAAAACAAACAAAAACGCAAAACATTTTGAATATAATATAAAATAAAATTATCTATTATATGGAACATAGGGGACGAATACAGGCACAAGGTGAAAATCTTGAAGCATCAGAAGCATGGTCGCAAAACAAACCACCAACAAAAAATGACGGCTTAACAATGCTTGACAGATTGAAAAATAAAATACCAAAGTTTGAAGTTAATAAACGAAAAAAAGCATTTTTAAAGGCATCAAGATTTATTGAACAAGGTCCGCATGAAGTTGTTAATTCACCTGTTAAACGTTCTTTTAAGGTAAAAGGAACAAAAAGAGAACGAGTCGATATTGAAATACAAAAAGGAGAAGCATTTGTCTAACAAAATTTTAAATTTATAAGTTATGGTAACACATTTATACAAAAACTTTTTAGAAAGTGAACGAGTTTATATTCAAAACATTGACTTTTGGAAAACAATTATTTACACTTTGTTATCAGTTGAAAATTTGACTTTCCAAAACTATGTAAGCACAACAAAAAAAGACGGAAGTTTATACACAGATGGAAATCCGATATACAATTTCAAAATTGATAATTCAAATCGTGCTGTAAGAATAATTCAGGAAGAAATAGAAACTAACAAAGTTGAATTTTCTGCATGGACAGATACTCTGCAACTAACAGATAATAACGTTGTTGATGAATTGGTAATTTCATTAGAATTGTCAAATGAAAGTGTTTTACTTTCAATAGAGCTGATAAACGCATGGATAATTAATAATTTTTCAAAACAAAAAATGGACAAGTTTATTGATAAATTATTTGTTCTCAAAGAGACAATTTTTCAAGCAGATACGACAAAACAAGAAGAGGTATATGCTTAACATTAGGCTTGATGCTATTTTGTTTTTGGTGTTTTTCTTGTGCTTCGCACTACGAAAAAACACCAAAAACAAAACATCACAAGCCTATTTCCGATAAGTGTAATTGTGTCGCTAGCGCTCCCCAATTACACTTATCGGGTT
>JAOZTW010000749.1 GCA_029938985.1 Bacteroidales bacterium
TTCGCAAGCTACGTTCCTGAATTAAATTGACGACACAAAGCCCGAACCCGTTAAAAGCAACTAAAAATACCATTTAAATTTATGGAAAATAATGTCGAACAAATAATAAAGAAGGAATATTCAATAATAAAAAAAAGGCGGAAGCAATGGAAAGCCTTATTATGTTATAGCACAAATGGTCAATATGGATATTCTTACATTATATAGAAATATTCGATTGATTGAAAAATCATTTTCTTTACAAATTGAAGAAGTTGCAGATATAATTGAAAATGTAAATAAAATACCTCGTTGGAAAATTTTTGATAAATTTCTTATTAACGAAAATCATTTACAAACATTAAGTTCAAAATCAGGAATTTCATTAAGTATAGACCATAATATATACTCTAAGAATGTTATAAAGTGGCTTATAGAAGAAGAATTAAAATGGCAAATTAATGATGAATTACCATTAAAGTTTACCACCAAAATTATAACCGAATACAGATTAACAAGGCTTTTGCCATATGCTGATAAATTAAAAGAAGCAAATACTGAACTTTTATATTTTCCACGTAATTTCATACTGTTTAACTTAGCATATCCTGATATATTTAAACCTTGGCAATTTAGACATCTAAACAGGGAATATTGGAAGTCTGCAAGTATCGGAAAATATCGTCTTGCAGGAGCACTTAGATGGCTTATTGAAAAGAAGAAAGGAATTGCAAGAGATTTAGTTCCAAATATTAAAGGTTTCCGTTCTTTTTTAACAACAAGGGAATTAGAATATTACCATTTATCAAAAGCTTTTAGAATTCATTTTAATAATCAAAAAGAATGGATTGATTACACTTATCCTGAAAATTTAACTAAAACAATTAGGGAAGATGCAACAAAACTAATTGAAATATTAAAATTAATGATAGACAATATAACTCATGTGAATTATGCAAAACAAGTGAAGCTATTGAAATACATCACATTATTCCTATTGCAATTGGTGGCACTAATGAAGTTTATAATATAATTCCATTATGTCCTACACATCATAGAATAGCTCATAAGAAAAAATTTCATACTATTTTACTGGAAAATAAAATAGATAAATTAGAAAGAGTAGATTCTTTCTTAAAACTTTACAATCTTGATAATTAATGAAACAAAATTCTGAAATAATACTATATCAAACAGAAAGTGGAAAAACAAAACTGGAAGTCAAACTGGAAGGTGAAACTGTTTGGTTATCTCAAAAACAAATGTCTGAGCTTTTTCAAAAAAGTAAAGCAACAATAAGCGAGCATATTTCTAATGTATTCAAAGAAGGTGAATTAGAAGAAAATTCAGTTGTTCGGAATTTCCGAACAACTGCCTCAGACGGTAAAGAATATCAAATTAATTTTTACAATTTAGACGTAATTATTTCAGTTGGATACAGGGTGAAATCTCACAGGGGAACTCAATTTAGAATTTGGGCAACTCAAAGATTGAAAGAGTTCATAATTAAAGGATTTACTCTTGACGATGAACGACTAAAATCAGCAGGGCAAATTAATTATTTTGACGAATTACTTGCAAGAATACGAGATATTCGCAGTTCCGAAAAGATTTTTTATCAAAAAGTTAAAGATATTTACACATTAAGCATTGATTATGACCCAAAAGTAGATTTAACAAAAGAGTTTTTCGCAACAGTTCAAAATAAATTACACTGGGCTATTCACCAACAAACAGCCGCAGAAATTGTTGTAAATCGGATAAGTATTGAGAAACAAAATTTAGGACTAACAACATGGAAAGGCGAGAAAATAAGAAAAACAGATATAACAATCGCAAAGAATTATCTAACAGAAAAAGAATTAAAACAACTAAATTTGCTCGTTGAACAATATTTGGCATTTGCAGAACTTCAAGCAGACGAAAACGAAGTAATGTATATGAGAGATTGGATAAGGAAACTTGATGATATTTTAACAATAAACGGAAAAGAGATTTTAAATCATGCAGGACGTATTTCAAGAAAACTTGCTAATGAAATTGCAAATACCGAATATGATAAATTCAAAAAACACAAACAAATAATTGAAGAAAAACACGCTTTGGAACAATTAAAATTAGAGATAAAACAATTGAAAAATAAAAACTAACAGATTTTGCACAAGGCTCATATAGATATTCAAGGTCTTGTTAAAACATTCATTATAATTTAATTAACCAATTTTTATATTTTTGAAGAACACTTAAAGTTAATTAGAAATTGGTATTTGCAAACAAAATTTATTAAACCAAAATAATTTAACGTATCAAGAGTTAACGAAATATCATTTATTATACAAATTTATTAAGTGTCGTGTAATAAGATGATTACAGAATAATATCAAGACCTTGATTGTCTATATGAGCCTTGCACAAATGCAAAACTAAAAAACATGAACAAAAGAATAAATCATATTATCGAAATTTTGTCATTCAACTTTGACAATCTTGTTTTTTTTCAAGACAAAAAACAAAATTTGCTTTTTTTGTCTAAAAATATAAAAACAGCCTTATTTAAAATTACCCCTTATGCCGTTGGATTACAAAAAGACAAACCATTTATTCTATTTCTCACAGAACCAATTATTAAAAAACAAATATTCCAACTTATTTGGAATATTGAAATACCTATTATTATTAATGACAATGGAAAAGATATTACAATTTACAACGGATTAAATTATATTCAGAAAATAAATGAATTTGAAAAATTATATACTAAAGTTTTTGCCTTCATATTTACCAGATTATTAGATAGTTGTAGTTTTCTA
>JAOZTW010000750.1 GCA_029938985.1 Bacteroidales bacterium
CCCAAATAGTAAAATATCTTTTCTGCTTCACAAGTTCAATTCCTTCTTTTATAAGTCCAGAACGTTGAATTGTGTAATGTTCTTTTACTATATTGGGACCCGATGTATTAAAATATTTCATTTTATAGTGTGTTTTTGTTAGCTAATTTTTAAGGCATATTTAAAAAAAAATTACAATATAATAGTATATGTGAAAATAAAAAAATAACTAAGCTCCAACCTATTTGTTTATTTTGTCCTTTTAAAATATCATTAAATAGCTTGCTATTTGCCGATTTTTAAATTATTAAAAAAACAAAAAAACTACGTATCTTGGTGTTACTTATTATTTCATTTTCACTAATTAAATTTACAATTAATTTAATATTTTATCAACATTAAAAATATTAAACCACTAATATATTTTGCAAAGATATAATAAAATTTTGATTTTTTAGCACTTTTATTAAGTATAAAACTTAATTAAACTTTTGCGTGTTTTGAAAACATGCTGTAAAACATAAAAAATAATTGTAGTTTGTATTGCATAGTACCATTTATTATATATATCTTTGCAATGTCATTTAGATTGTATAACCAAGTATTATAAATTTTAAAATATATGAAAATAGAAAATGCAAAAGCACAAATGAGAAAAGGAGTTTTGGAATATTGTATTCTTTCAATACTTTCAAACAAAGATGCTTATGCTTCGGATATAATAAAGATTTTGAAAGACGCTAAACTAATAGTTGTAGAAGGAACTTTATATCCATTGCTTACTCGTCAAAAAAATAGTGGTTTATTAAGTTATCGTTGGGAGGAATCCAAGAAGGGACCACCACGAAAATATTATAAACTTACTAAAATGGGACAAGAGTTTTTAAAGAATCTTGATAATTCATGGATTGAATTAACAACTTCTGTTCAGAAAATAAGAAACCTTAGGATTGAAAACAATACCCAAAATATAGAAAAATGAAAAAAACAATAATAATAAATATCAGTAATTATATTTTTCATATAGATGAAGATGCTTATGAAAAATTAAGAAATTGGTTGGACGTTTTAAAAAAGCAATTTGAATCCGAACAAGGAGGAGACGAAATCATTAACGATATTGAAGCACGTGTAGTAGAATTGTTTAAAGAACGACTTACAAGTCAGAAAGAAGCGATAGTGGAGGCTGATGTAGAAGAAATAATAAAAATAATGGGTACAGTAGAAGATATTAGTGAAGAAGAGGTTGAAGAGCCAAAAACAAATCGCAAAAAATTCTTTTCAGATAATTCAAAAAGACTTTTTCGCAACCCAGAGAACAGAGTTTTAGGAGGAATTTGTGGAGGATTAGGTAGTTATCTAAATATTCCACCAATAATTATAAGGATAATTTTTATAATTTCAATATTATTTTACGGTTCAGGAATTTGGATATATATATTAGTGTGGTTTTTATTGCCAGAGGCAAAAACGGCTGCCAACAAATTGGAGATGAAAGGCGAACGAGTAAATATATCAAATATTGAAAAAACTATTAAGCACGAATTTAAAGCTGTAAAAAGTAATTTTAATAAATGGACACATTCTGATGGTTACAATAAGTTTAGAAACGGTTTTATTAAATTTTGGAAACAATTTGTTGAAGTTCTAAGAGCACTATTTAAAGCTTTTTATAAACTTTTAGGATTAGATTTAATGTTTATAGGAATAATTACTTTACTAACTTTTACCACTACATTTCTTTGGGGTGGAACAATAGCAGAGTATTTTTTGCCAGAGGCAGTAAATCTTCAACTTTCAGCATTTTTAAATCTGTTTCCAATTCCTTTTTCTTCTTATATCGCCATAATAAGTGTTTATGTTTTGGTAGCAATACCATTATTTGCAATAACTTTTATTGGTTCAAAAATTTTGTTTAACTATAAATCAAAAAATGGAGTAATAATTTTGGTGGGATTAGTTATTTGGATTGGAGCAATTATTTCAACTGCGTTGTTTGGTTTAAAAACTGCAATTAATTATAAAACAGAAACATCACATACAGATGTGTTTACACTTGACAACACAAAAACAGACACACTTTATTTGTCTGTTAACGATTTTAATAATTCGGATTATGAAAATTCGTATCTTAGAATTGATGATGTGAGAGTTTCTTTTAATGACGATAATTTTCAAATTTATGGGACTCCTGTTTTAACTGTCAAAAAAAGTACAAACAACGATATTGAAATTAAAGTTAAGTATTTTGCTAACGGCAGAAATATGAATGATGCAACCGAATATGCAAAAGAAATTAATTATAATTGGACACAAAAAGATTCATTAATTGAATTTGACAAATATTTTTCGATAACCGAAAACAAAAAATTCCAACTTCAATATGTGCAAATTACGGTATATTTACCTGTTGGTAAATCAATATTTATATCTCATGATATGTTGAAAATAATATATGATATTCATAACCAGCAAAATATGTGGGATCATAATATGACTGAAAAAACTTGGACAATGACAAATAATGGTTTAGATTTATCAAACCTTATTGTGAAAAATCAAGAAATGATAACAAAAGATACAACTTACATTCAATTAGATACAATAGAAATTCAATAGAAATTCAGTTGAAATACACTGATTATAACGGATTTTGTTGAAATTACAGTTTGTTGATATTCAGCAAATTATATCATAGATAATTTATAAAAAAAATAACAAAATTTGTGTTAATCTGTAGAATCTGTGTTATCTCTGATAAGTCGGGAAAACTTTTTTTGAGACAATTAACTATATGATTTTCAATAA
>JAOZTW010000138.1 GCA_029938985.1 Bacteroidales bacterium
ACATTTTAATATTTCAAAAGTAACGAAGAAATTGATACTCGTGAAAAACGCCAAAAAAAGACATATTTTCATGTTTTTAAAACAAGTCCAAAATAATTTATTGAGTGAGCGAAAATCTCACTTTAAATCCCGCCTCTATGTTTGTGTTGCGAGGAGTTGTGTTTGTTATTTGAACAGTATGATTGTAAAACAATTGTATATCAACTTTATCGTTAATATTATAATCGGCAGTTGAAGTGAGTGTAAAATCTCTTCTTTCAATATTTAGTTCGTTCATATTCTCTTGCAAACGGTGGAATATTTCAAAATCTTTTCTTATGGTTAAATCCAATCGCAGATTAAGGTCGCTTTTCAAATTATGACTTTCTCCATTTATTCTTATATTGTTTATAGGTAGTTCTTTAAAAGTGTAACCACCACCAAAAGTAAATGCACGTGTGTGATGTTCTCTAATTTGGTTGTTACTAAAACTCAAAAATAATTCTCTTGATTTTTGAAATTCAAAACGTGAACTAAATGTACCTTCCCATGTTATATCAATACCAAATAGTGGCATAAATTTTTCGCTTAGCATAACACCTCCAATTTCGTATTGTGGTATAAATAAATCACTTTGGTAACGTTCACTACTGTATCCAGATTGTTCAAAAGTAGAATTGTCAAAACTGATATTCGATTGAAAATCGTTGATAGTATATGTAGATTGATAGCCGTGTTTTATAGTAGCTTTTTTAACAAAATCTTTAATAAATGGCAAATTTGAAAGCCCATCAAATGTTACTCGCCAGTCGGGTAATGGTATTCGCATAAAAGTAGCCATTGATATTTTAGAAGGGTCTAAACCAGAATATGCCGCAAGAAAAGCAGGTATTAGCACCTCTTGCGATGTTCCACTATATCCATCTGGATATTCTACTCCTGCACTATCTACATACATAGTTCCCTGATAATTTGGGTCTAAATTTTTTCTGTTGTTTGCAAGCCTAAGAGCTATTTGTTCTCTATAAAGCCTAAAATTTTCGTATCCATTAGACGAATACGATGAGTCAATTTTGTTAAAGGCGGTAGAAAGTGTGTTGAACGAAATGTTATAATTACCATTAATCATTTTCATGTCTTCAAAAAATTCTCCATTTGTTTGAGCATATCCATATTGCTGTTGGTTAAAAGCAATTGAGCGTTGAAAATTAAGATCTATTTTAACGTTATTCAACGGTTTCAGATTTGCTTTTATTCTCCATTCATTTGCATTTGTAAGATTAATTGCCTCATTAAAAAGACTATCAGTAGTAAGCCAGCCATAACCAGTTGCAGTGTGAGCAATTCGTTGGTCTTGAATACCTGTAATAAATTCCCAGCCAGGTGCCAAAACACCATTATAATTTCGCATTCCCATGTACTGTGTACGTGGCATGTATCCATTTAGCAGAGTACCAAAGCTTTCTGTATAATTAATAGAAACACTTTGAAGTGCCATCATGCTTTTTAATGTATAATCCGAAGCAATAATAAGAGCATTCTCTTTTTGAGCTTTTGTACCATTAATTTTAACTTTTACATTTTTCATTGTGGTATCGGAAGTAAATTTTATTTTATTGTTTCCAAACACCTCATACTTGCCTGGAACTTTTTTTCCAGAAGCATCAGTAAATACCACTTTTTTAATATCCTCAGTTTTTAATTTGTGAGTAATATATTTTGCCTGTCCTTTGCGTAAAGAAATTTTATCTTTCTCAAAATTAACTGGTTTTGGTTTTTTCTTAATAGGTTTTCTCCCTTTTTTGGTAAACCGTTTATCAACAGCTTTCAAATATTTTACACTTGAATATAGTTTTGAAAAATTAAGTCGTCCATTCAATCTAACAGTTCCAGAGTTTTGAATGCTGTTTCCAAAATTAATATTATATGCTGGCGTGCTATCTGTTGCCATTATTTCACGTTCCCCCTCTCCAACTCGCCAATCGTAAGTGCCAGTATAATTTGCGGTTAAAGAAGTCCAACGCAATAATGGTAGCTTGTTTACTGGTACTTTCCAGTTCAACTTTACTTGATGATTATAGTCTGTATTTTCGCCTAAATCAAAAAAGTTTTTAAAAATAGTATCTTGTGGTGTTTGCCAGCCTTGTTGTTCAAAAAAAGTTTCACGTTCTCGCCAACCATCAGTTTCAACTCTTGCGGCATTTACTGCATTAAAATCAAGTTGAATGCTTTTGGATAATTTATACGAAATATCATAATTACGTTGCCATAAAAAATTCTTTTGTACCGAAGCAGGTAAATCCAGACCAGCCTTATTTACGTCTCTATTTTTAAATGTACTATATTGACGACTAAATTCGGTAGAAAAATTAATTCTTGATGGCATATAATAAAAATTAAAATCTTTAATTATTTGCAAAGGTTTTGGTTTAAATATTTTCATTTTTCTAAACGGCTCAATTGGCTTAGTACTTGGCGAATAGTTGTAGTGAAACGAACTTGTTAAGTTTTGAACAGTATCAAATTCTATAACTGGAGTTCGTGTATATATTTCGCTATATGCCAAAGATGTAGAAAAATTTGAAATATGATAAGGCATTTTTACTCTCGCTTTCTTTTTTCGTCCTTTACCTTTTGAATCTGGCTTTTTTCCTTGTACTCTCACATTGGTCAAATTTATGCTTCTTCGTCTCACATAAGTTTGAGAGATGTCTCTTATTTCGTCTCTTTCGGCTTGTGGAATACTCTGGTCTTCAAGTGTTGTTCTTAATTTTATATCTGGGTCAAGAGGATTGTATTCTGGGTCAGAAAAACTTTCGGAAAAACCAGCATATACAGGAATTGAAACTCCATAATCTTTATTAAAAAACTTTCCAAATTCTATTTGAGAAGTAAGGTCATATTCTCTTGTTTCGTCTTTGTATCGTTCGTTTACTTTTTTCTCAATACTTCCGTAACCAACAGTGTGCATATAGCCTGATGCTGTAAAACTCGCCAAATCTGCAAAATTAGTGCTTATACGGCTATTAGCGGCCCAGCCACCATCGTCGTTAAAATCAGTAAGTCTTAGTTCGTTAATCCAAACTTCTCCCGACTTGACCTGTCCATCATCGCTTCTTACATTGTTTTCTTGTTTTGGATTGCGAATACCTATCATTATTGTTTTAACATTACTTAAATTTGGATTTCCAAGTATAGTTATTTTTCTTTCTAAATTGTCGTCATAAACTACATAAGGCGTAGTTAATGAAACTGTTGTATTTACTTCTCGCATATTATTATTTCGCTGTTGTTTAGCTGCTTGTAATTTTTCAAACTCAAGGTTTAATTCATTAGAAGTGGGCCAAACAATATATCTTACTGGGTCTTCTAAATCTGACTCCGAGTAAGTGTAATGACCTTCTGGTGTAAGACTTAATGGAATTTCATATTCATAATAATTTTGAGTAAAGTCAGAACCAAGTCGCACAAAAAGCGACAAATCGCCATCGTCTAATTGGTTTTGCATATCAGGCAGAGCTTCGGCGTGAACAAACATTCTTAATTTTTTGTATTTTCTAAAATCCATATTTACAGTTTTATAAATAGATTTAGAAACTCCATCAGGTAAGTCATTTGTTTTTAACGAAATAGCTTGTTCGTTTAATGGCATAGGAGCTTGTGTCTGCATCAAGTTTTGATCTCTTGCAATTTCTGGAGGCAAAACATAATTAACAGGAGTTTTAGAAGCACTTTCTTCAATATTAACAACCGAAACATCAAGATTTCCCAAGTTATCGGGTTGTGGGTAAATTCCTCCCTCACCACCTTCTGAAATTGTATTTTGATATTTTCTCCAATCACCTCTTACAAGCTGTAGTTTAGCAAAACGTAAAATTTGTTCTTGTTCAAAATCATTCATAAAAATACGCATAAATCTAATTGATTGAAATCCGTCAATATTTCCCAATACTCTATCTGGTTCATAAATTGGAATTTTAAACTGATACCATGTAACAGTTTGTCCATCAACTTTATTTGCTAAATTTTTCACATCTGCTTCAATTTTATTCACAATATAATTCTGCCCCACTACCATATCTTCTGGGCGTATTTCTACTTTATATTGATAGTATCCTTCGTAAGTATCCAAAGTTTGGTCGTCGTTAACATCTTCCATGTCAGGCAGAAGCGTAACAGCAGAAGCCGAACCACTTCCTTCGCTTGGCAAAGCGTTTCCTTGTGTGTTATTATATTTTTTATATCTATCCAAAATACTGGTTTTGTTTTCATCGTATTCATCGTTAAGATAAAAAATAAAATTATCGTTTGAAGGGTCAGCAATTATTTTATTATAAACAGCACTTCCTGTAGTATATTTTTGAGCCAATCGCTCTATATAGTCAATAAAAATTTCGTTTTCACCATCGTCAAGTAAACCATCGTATCCAGCATCTTGTCGTCTTTTTGCATCAATATCAGTATCAAAAGTAGGCGTTAACATCTGCATTCTTGACACTACTCCCCATTGTGTTGTATCTAATTTAGAATTATCATCTGGATAAGGAATACCGTTTTCAAAACTTTTTTCATTGTCATGTAAGATATCCTCTGAAATATTTCCAAGATTAAAATACAGACTACCACCTGTACTCGTAGAATCGTAAACAAATGGATCCATTACCCAAAACTCTATGAATTCAATATTTGAACTTTCAAAATCATTAATATATAAATCTCTCATTATTCCTCCCCATCTTGAAGATGGTGCGTTCAAGTTTCCTTCGCTGTCCAATCCTGCTGATATACCTGCTTCTCCTTCAACATCAAAATTATAAGGACCACGCTCTGATGGATAATATGCAATATTAAAAATATTTAGCCTTGCAGGAAGTCCATAACTTGTTTCTTTATTAGGAAAAATTTCTTTTTCCATTATTGTTCTAACATAGTGATTAGAAATGTCATCGTCTGTTAAATGAGCAGGTCTTGTAACACTTTTATCAAAATTCAAATCTTCGCTCACATTATACCAAGCAAAATTTGCTCTATTATATCCGTACGAAACATCAGAAATTTTATCAGCTTCGGGAAACATTGAGGTTTGATATTGAGGCGTACTTGCAATTACCCATGCCTGAGGAGCTCTTAAGTCAATATAGGTTTGACTGTCCTCAAAATCATCAATATAAGAAATACCATCTTTGTCTGTAACTCTTGGATTACCTGGTATAAGTTGTGCAAATTCTCCTGAATAATCAATAAACGAAGGTTCTTTTGTTTCAATTAATGGTAATAAATCCACCATTTTGGTAAACAAAGGAACTTCGGTAGAATAAGAAGTATTTAAACCCCAAATGGTATTTGAGATTGGTTCTTCTCCTATGTTCATTTTCTTGTCCATAGGGCGTTCTGTCAGGTGCATAACAGTGCTACCAATATTAAAATTATCGTTAAACTGATAATTAAAATGAGACCCTACAAGGTTTTTGGTTTTCATGCCAAACATGTCTTCACTTTCCACAGTAATTTTTATAGGAGTACCAGAAGCAAGCAAAGATTCGTTTAGAATTGTTACTGTTCCCATATTGTAATCCACCGTAAAATCAGCTCCCTCGGTCAGTTCAACACCTCCCTGCACCACTTTTACTGCTCCATCAGGAATATTCATAGCATTTAACCTAATTTCCGAACCACTTGATGAGCGATAATTTCCTTTTAAATAAAATTTATTTTTTGAAGCTACTTGTTTTGCTTTATATTTTGTGGAGTCGTAAAGTTCCTGAAAACTATATCTATCGGCAGTTGTAGGGTCGTCAATTTTCTTCTCAAGATAATTACCAAAAGGCTCAAGCATTGGAAAAATAATTTTCCCATTTCTCGGAATAATTGTTATATTTGGTATAAAGTCAAAAAATCCATCTGGACCACCAGTATTTTGCTTATCGGTATTATCTAAGTTAAAAACAGTTAGTAGTCTTTTGTCTTTAATTTCTCCTTCCGAAATATAATTTACAGGCGTACCAGTTTGGTCGTTGTTATAAAATATTTCCATCGAAAAATCGTCATTACTAAGCGAATAAGCATTTAAAGAGTAAATATTTTTCATCATCAAATCCCAGTTTGGGAGAGCAGGAGTTAATGCTGGACCTTTTAACAGTTTCAAAATAAGAGTGTTTGGAGCTTGTACATCTCCGTTAGAAAATTCACCAACTTGATAAACTTCTCCAGCCATTGTATATTCATAAGCAACAGCAAGTACCTCACCATCACGCAAAGAAAAATTTAATGAAATAAAACCAAGTGCATCATTGTAAGTAAAATCTCTATCTGTAAGTTTACGAGCGTTTTCTAATTTTACAAAATCAACTCCATCTCTATAATTTGCTTGCAACAAGTTAGAAACCTGAGTTATATCTCTAATTCCCGAAATATTTGATACCTCATTATATAAACTATTACTTTCATTATTAGGATATCGAGTATTTCCAGCTATAACATGGTCCGAGTAAATTCTGTTGTCTTCTGCAAGGTCAAGAAAGGCGGCAACATTACGAGCATCGTCGTAATCTGAGGATTTATTTGTAACCCAAATTTCTATACGGGTAATTTTTGCTGACGAAATAACAGCTGGCAAATTAGCAAGCGAAGCCTCAAAGTTTTCTCTAAAATAATGGTTCAAAAAGAAGTGTTTATCCTCGTCGTAATCACTTGCCGATATTTCAAAATCGTTGAGTACAGCTCCACCATCTACCTCAATAGTTTCTGATTCTCCTTTTTGTTGCGATGCCACACTTGTGATATACAAACGCCCGAATTTCATTTCGGTTTTTAAACCAAATAAAGTTGAACTACCAGGTATAAGGGTGTTTTCTAAGGGCATAGTAACATTACCTGCCTCTATTCTTTGTATTATTTCATCTTCTTCGCCTACGTATTCAATTTTTGTTTTATTTTCAAAACTAAAAGTAGCTTCGGTATTATAATTTATACCAACATTCATTTTATCCCCAATTTTTCCTGTAACACCAATTTGAATATTTTCATCAAATTTAAAATTTACACCTCTTCTTGCACGTTTTGAAAGCGATGGATCATCTATATTAT
The DNA here is from genome assembly GCA_029938985.1 of Bacteroidales bacterium. Lineage (GTDB taxonomy): Bacteria > Bacteroidota > Bacteroidia > Bacteroidales > JAOZQN01 > JAOZQN01. The sequence continues at coordinate 7,066 of JAOZTW010000138.1, forward strand.
AATAGGTTAAACCAAACGAAAGATTTGCTGCACCAGTTGGCACAATTGCAATCTCATCAGAGCCAAAAATATCTTCAAAACCCTTAAAATTTACATTAAATTTTGGATTTACAAATTTATTAAGCAATGGGTTTCCTGTTTTTTTTGAACCTGTTTGATATTCAAGTTTATCTTTCCAGTAGGATCTAATTTCTGATTGGCTTTGATATTTATTGTATTCATCAAAATCCATTGTATATGGAGTATTCAAATTCATGTCGCCAACTTGTTCGGTAACAATAAATTGTCCTGTAACGGGGTCGTATTCTATATTATTAGAAAAAATAGATGGCTGTTTAAGATACAAAGATGAATTGTACTTTTGATTATCTAACGGGTTGTAACTGTTGTCTCTAATTGGAAATTTTAGAGTATCATCGTCTATTGTATCTAATGGAGCAGGAATTTTCACTCTCAAAACATCGTTTGACAATATAGGTACGTATTTAAGGTTTACTGATGCACTTGTTGTCCAGATAATTGTAAACAAAGACAATATCACAGTTCCTATTAGTGTTATTTTCTTTACTTTTTTCAAAATTTATTATATTTAAATGGTTAATATTAAAAAAGTAGAGTTTTTATCATAAGCAATTTTTAATTTTTTTAATAAAAATGTAATTCCAAGTTCAAGCTCAGAGCAAGACAATTAGCCGTAGCGACAAGGCATGCCTTGTCGCTACAACATTTGCAAATACAATTGACCCCTATAAAGTCGTGTAAAATTTTCTGTGATATAAAAAACATTCTATTAGCAAAAATATATTGTAGCGACAAGTCATGCCTTGTCTCTTGTCGCACATATTTTTATGACAGAGTTTTTAACGATTTCTTTAATATATCCTCAACCGAAAGGTTATTTTCTTTTTTTGTAATTTTCTTCACTGCTTTTTCTGCCAATTTCTTAGTAAAACCAAGCATAACAAGAGCTGCAAGAGCTTCTTCTTGATTTTTGTCGTTTGTGGTATCAAAAATATTAATATCATCTGCCGACACTTTACCAATTTTGTCTCTCAAATCTACAATAACCCTTTGAGCCGTTTTTATACCAATTCCTTTAACACTTTTTATTGTGTTCACATCGTTTTCCAAAATTGCTTTTTGAATTTCGCCAGTAGTAAGCGAAGAAAGCATAACTCTGCCAGTATTAGCTCCAATTCCTGATACAGAAATCAATAGTCTAAAAATTTCTCTTTCGGCTTTATCAAAAAAACCATATAAGTCGTTTGTGTCTTCTCGCAAAACCTGATGTACAAACAATTTAGCTTCTTTTTCTTCTTTCAACTTAGAATAGGTATTTAGTGATATTTTGATAAAATATCCTACTCCAGCTGCTTCTACAATTACAAACGTACCATTTAGCTCTGATATTTTACCAAAAATATATTCAAACATATAATTAAAATTTTTTAGTATTAGAAATTGTTATTTTTTGAATTAAAATAAATCTTTAAAAATTAGATTTGCAGTCGTTAAGAGTTCTGTTTTAATTTCGTATAAATTTTAAAACCTAATTTTTAACACCTTACAAGGCAACTGATAAAAATGTAAACCATAAATGTAAAATAGTTGACTTTTTTTATCAGTTGCCCTGTACAATGAGGTATTAATCAATCCACGATAAAGGACGTGGCAACTGATAAAACTGTAAACCACTAATGAAACATGTCGAGTTATCTACAATAATTATTTTAAAGGAACTAAGGAATGATACAATTATTCAATGGTTCAATGATACAATAATGTGCTTATAAACCAACAGATTAAATAAATACAATTGTGTAAAAACTTTTGTATGGGTACTTACTTAGGCATATCAAAATAAATAATTAACCATTTAAACTTGTTCTTTTGAATTTTATCTTCTTCAAAAAAATAAGCAAATATTATTATATTTATTGAATTGGTAAAAATAAAAATAACATCGCTTAAATTGGTTAATTATTTATTTTAATATGCCTTATCTCTTCAGTTTTATAAAATGTTTAATTTTCTAATAGAAAATCAAAATTCTCTTCCTTTGTCATTTCTTTTGGTTCCTGACCATGTTTAAATATGCGTGCAGGTTTTGGACCAATTAATTTAATATTATTGTTTTCAATCCACAACATTGTTCCCTCTCTTAGTCCAACCACATAAATTGATTTATTAAGTTCTAAAAATTCTTCAAGTCTCATTTCTCTGGTTTCGCCTGCATGTCCTTCAGGGCTTGCATCTAAATAATGAGGATTTATTTGAAATGGAACAAAATTTAAAACATTAAAAGACTCTGGTTCAACTATTGGCATGTCGTTAGTCGTTCTAATTGTAGGACATGCAACATTAGAACCCGCACTCCAGCCAATAAATGGAGTTCCTGATGCTATTTTTTCTTTTATTGGTTCCATAAGTTTATTTTTATACATCTGATTAACAAGCTCAAAAGTATTTCCTCCTCCCACAACAATTGCATCTGCATTTTTAATAGCTTCTACTGGATTGTCAAATTTATGTATTGAAGTAACGCTGTGTCCTAATTCATTAAATCGTTCGTTTACTTTATCTTCGTATTCTTGATACGAGAAAGTTACGCCAGCATAGGGAATAAAAATTGCATTTATTTTTTCGTTTCCTAAAAATTTTTTAATTTCGTTTTTTGGGTGATTTAGATACTTTTCTCCTGCATTTGTAGAATTACTTATCAATAAAAGTTTCATAATAATTAAGAATTTAATTTAGAATATTAAAATTAATGTTTGAGCATATTATGCTAAGTGAAAAAGAAAAAATAACTAAGCCCAATCTAAGGAATGCTACAATTATTCAATGGTTCAATGATACAATTATGTAATTATAAACCAATAGATTA
>JAOZTW010000751.1 GCA_029938985.1 Bacteroidales bacterium
GAGAGGGGGAAATTATAAGAAAAGTAGCAAACGATTATTTTTGGCATTATGATAAGTAGCAAACTGTATATAAACGTTACTTTTAAGATTTTTTATTTTTATTTTTTTTTTGTTAATAAGAGGGGAGTATGAGTAATATACAATTTTTTTTTGTTACATAATATAAAAATAACCTCTTTAAAAATTGATGTTTATATTCAGTTATCTACTGGCTTGGAAAAAATCATTTTTGAAAGTGGTAGTACAATCTAAATTTAGAGTGCATAAAAAGATATGATAATCTGAGATAATTGCATTTTATTTCTTAGACTCCCCTAATGCAAAATACTCATTAACAGATTTTAAAATCTATTAATGAGCAAATAAAAGTATATTTCTAAATAGAAATATTAACTATATTAGTCTCTACGTCTGTATTTGCGAACATCTCTGCGTCCACCACCTTCTTTTTTTCTTGGAGGTCTTTCGCCACCTGGCAATAAAGCTCTTTTCGATAACTTCATTTTTCCGCTCATACGGTCGTATTTAATAAGTTTTACATCAATAATATCACCAATAGAAAGCTCGTCTTCAACTTTTTCAACTCTCTTAATATCGATTTCTGATATATGTAATAAGCCCTCTTTACCTGGCATAACTTCAACAAAAGCACCAAATTCAACAATAGAAACAACTTGTCCTTTATAAATAGTTCCTTCTTCTGGAATATCAACAATTGCGTGAATTCGTTCTTTGGCATTTGCTACTTTACTGGCGTTAGATGCAGTTATTGTAATAATTCCTGTATCTCCCGACTCTTCAATATTAATAGTAGCTCCCGAAAGTGCTTGTAGTTCTTGAATAACTTTACCACCGCCACCAATAACAGCTCCAATCATATCTTTTGCAATTGTCATTGTTTCAATGCGAGGTGCGTGTTCTTTTAGGTCTTCTCTTGGTTGTTCTATCGTTTTTAGCATTTCGCCAAGAATATGTAATCTACCTTCTTTTGCTTGATTTAAAGCTTGTTCAAGTATTTCATAAGACAAACCATCAACTTTAATATCCATTTGGCAAGCAGTAATACCGTCTTTTGTTCCTGTTACTTTAAAATCCATGTCCCCTAGATGATCTTCGTCGCCAAGAATATCAGAAAGTACAGCCCATTTATTTGCTTTACTGTCAGTAATTAACCCCATTGCAATACCAGATACAGGTTTTTTAATTTTAATACCACAATCCATAAGTGCCAAAGTACCAGCACAAACAGTAGCCATCGACGACGAACCGTTTGATTCTAATATATCTGAAACAACTCTAATTGTATAAGCATTTTTATCAGGAATAATTCCTTTTAAGGCTCTGAATGCTAAGTTTCCATGTCCAATTTCTCTTCGTCCAGTTCCTCTGTATGGTCTTGCATCACCAGTTGAGTATGGAGGGAAATTATAATGAAGCATAAATTTTTCTCTGTGGTCGTACATAACTGTATCAACTATTTGCTCATCGTATTTAGAACCAAGTGTTACAGTGGTAAGCGATTGAGTTTCGCCACGAGTAAAAACGGCTGAACCATGTACGTTTGGCAAATAATCTATTTCAGACCAAATTGGTCTTATTTGATTTGTTTCTCGTCCGTCAAGGCGTATTCCATCGTCTAAAACACAATTTCTAACTGCATCTTTTACAATATCATGGTGGTATTTTTCCACAAGAGACATTATATCATCGTCTGTTGTGTCAATGTTTTCTGTGCTAACAAATTCATCTTTTATATCTGCAAATGCTTGCGAACGCTCAGTTTTTGATTTTGTGCCTTCTTTTGCTATTGCATAAGCTTTGTCATAAATTTTTTGTGTCATTAACTCTTGCAAATCTGCATCTGCAGGTTCTTTCAAATAATCTCTTTTTTGGGTTGAACCAACCATTTCTGCAAGTTCAAGTTGTGCTTGACAATGTGCTTTTATAGCCACATGTCCTACTTTCATTGCATCAAGCATTTCAACTTCTGATACTTCATCCATTTCGCCTTCAACCATTAGAATATTGTCTATTGTAGCTGCGATAATTAAATCAATATCTGCATTTTGCAGTTCAGAGTATGTTGGATTTATAATAAATTCATCTTCAATTCGTGCTACTCTAACTTCTGATATTGGTCCATTAAAAGGAATATTAGAAACCGCAAGAGCAGCAGATGCAGCAAGACCCGCAAGTGCGTCTGGCATAACATTTTTTTCTGCCGAAATAAGTTGTACGTTTACAAAAGTTTCTGCATGATAATCTGAGGGGAATAAAGGTCGTAAAGCTCTATCTATAAGACGAGACACAAGAATTTCGTGGTCGCCCGGTCTGCCTTCTCTTTTTCTAAAACCGCCAGGAAATTTGCCCATAGCGGCAAAATTTTCTCTATAATCTACCGAGAGTGGCATAAAATCTACATCGGGATTTGATTCTTTGGCTGCAACTACTGTTGCAAGTAACATTGTTTTTCCTTGTTTCACTACTACCGAACCGTCTGCTTGTTTGGCGAGTACGCCAGTTTCAATACTAATTGGTTTACCGTCTCCAAGATATATAGTCTTGGTAATTGGATTTGGTTTGTTCATAATATTTTATTTAATTTATTGATTTTGACTTATTTAGTCAAATATGTTTTCCTGTTTTAAAATGTGTTTACATAAAACTTAGTATAAGAAGATTCATGATTGTGTAACACACCAAGTTATTAAAACAGTAATATTTTGGCGTTTTTCATAAGTGTAAAGTACAAGGCATTTTTATTTTTTAAATA
>JAOZTW010000752.1 GCA_029938985.1 Bacteroidales bacterium
TCAAATTTTTCTTCACAAACCAAAAATTAGGTTTCACAGGTTTAAGTTTTTCAAATTCAATATTATTTAAAGCATTATTCTTCAGAAAATCATATTTTTCCTGTCTTTTTATCAGTTCGTTGTCTTTTGTAGAAAAGTAATATACCTTTTTGTTTTTAATTGGTTTTGGTGTTTTTATAAAAATAGAAATAGCCACACCAACCCGAATATCAAAAACATTTTCGTCACCTTCTTTTTTCAGGCTGTTACCATGCAGGTTTATAATGTAAATTTTATCGAAATCGTTTAATAAACTTTCACGCATCCTGCGGTGTGTGATACCGTCGAGAAACGAGTTATTGGTAATTATTGCAACTACTCCCTGTGCAAATCGTGCAATTTTATCGTGGGCAAATCTTATAAATTTGATATAATCATCGTTAAGATTAATTTTTCGTTCATTTAAACCTTTTTTATAATTCTTCAACAATTCCATTATCATTGGGTGTGTATTTGAAGACGAAATAGAGTATGGAGGATTTCCAGTTATCACTAATACAGGATTTTCTTTAACTTGTTTTGCTAACTTCCCCTCTTCCGAAAGTGCTTGCAGAAATAAATTTACTTTTGCATAAGCTGGTTCTAAAGTGTTGGTTAAATAGACTTGCAAACGTTCTTTTGCCGAAAGCTCATAATCGTTTTCTTTAAGAAGTTGAGATAATTTTAAATGTGTAATTGTGTATGGTGCAATAAGATATTCAAAACCATAAATATTTTTAAGCAAATGATCTTTGATAATTAATTCTTTCGCAGCTTTCCTATTTCCTTTAATGTTATCTAAAACCTGCTTAAAAATTTCTGTTAAAAAAGTTCCTGTTCCAGTTGCAAAATCAAGTGCTGTAACTTTGTTGTGTTGTGCCAAGCCTTTGGGCATTTTAAAATCATCGGCAAGTATTTGATTTATTGCCGATACAATAAAAAATACAACTTGTGGTGGTGTGTAATAAACTCCTTTTGCTTTTCGTAATTTGCTGTCGTAAGCCGCCAAAAAATCCTCGTAAAAATAAATATATGGGTCTGTTTCAAGTTGTTGTTGCCCAGTCTGTGTTTTATTAAATGATAATGATTTTTGAATTTCGTTTAATTGCAAATTATTCATTATAGAAATAGTTTCTTCTATAATCCAACGTGTTTCCTTGTATTGGTGTTTCTCTAATTCGTCGAAAAAACTAACCAATTCTCTGATTAATTGAAATGATTGAGGAATAAACTCTTCGGCATTGCGAAGGGTAACTTCTTTGGTGTCTGCATTAAGTTTGGCAAGAAAAAGACCATAAACCAACATTTGGGCAAAAGCATCGGCAAATTCAATTAGTTCTAAATCGCTGGAAACGTTGTCTTTGAATGTTCTAAACAATCCAAATAGCCGTCCGAGACGTTCTTCTTTTGCTTGGCGTTCTAATTCGTCAAAAAGATATGTTTTCAGATTTTTACTGCGATGAGCAAGAGCAAGCGCAAGTTCTTTGGTTGTAGAAATTCCGACTGGAGCTTGTGATACAAATTTTGAAATTAATTTGGTTACTTTCTGTGCTTTATCGCTATCTAATTTAAACCGCTTATTCTCTAAATCAGATTGATAACATAAGGTTTCTCTTTCAATTACATCTTTTTTTATCCATACAAACTCAATGTAGTTTGTTAGTAAAATATTATCTGATAATTCTCTATATTTTTTTATTTGAGGGGTTTTAAGTGTTTTATCAAGATTTTCTGTAATTTTTTTATTTTCAACATAACCAATAATTGAACTATCAATATAAATTAAAAAGTCGGGAGACCCATAATTTTCTTTTCGTCTTGGTTCATGCAATACTTTTATCTTGTCATTGCTTTGTTTTGCGATTGATTTCAATAAAATTTCTAATGCCGAACGTTTTGAATGTTCTGTTATATTGTCAATCGCTTCTGATTGTAGTTCTTTTATGTAATTTTTAAATTCTACCATTTTGTATTTTTTTATTCTGTAAAAGTAATTGAGATTGTCAAAAAATAACTTAGGAAACTACGTCATTATTTCACTATTTTTTAAAAAATAAAATAACGTTTCAAATAATTTATTATTAGTAATTTGTTTTAAGTCAGAGAAATAGCAAACTAATCTATCAGTTTCAGAACTTATTATTTTCCAATTCCTAAATTTATTTTTCCAGTACGAGTTCAGTATTAATTGTCCAATTTATTTTAGCGCTTACAATGTCTTCGTCTGTTATTGGTGGAATGTCTGAATAATCAATATTTTCGTCATCATAATCAATCAGTTTTTGTGGTACTTCAATGCCATTTTTACCAAAAACTATTGCAGTTTTCCATAAAATAGTTTCTTTATTAAAATCAACTTTAATATTTTCAATATTTTCGCCATTTTCAATTTTTTTGAGAATGGTTTTCTAGTGTTACTTCAAGTTAATAATGTCTGGTATATGCTTTTTATTATCCACATACTAAATATCGTAATAAGTTGTTAATCGGTCTATTACAGCGTATTTCATAATACCTGCTTTTTATTAGACATTACAAACTTGAAGTAACACTAGTGTGTTTTTTTTTTCCATATTTTGATTGAATTGCTATTTTCTAATATTTTTTGTAAATTTAGGCGTATTAAAAATAAATAATTAACTATTTAAATTTGTTCTTTTTGCTTTTATCTTCTTCAAGAAACATGCAAATATCTTGATAAGTATCCATACAAAAGTTTTTACCTGTTTATATATTTGTAACATACTTAATA
>JAOZTW010000139.1 GCA_029938985.1 Bacteroidales bacterium
CAAACAGCCAAGACAAGGCATTGGGAAACCAGAACGTTTAAAATATTTTCAAAAATAATTATCATTACTTTCTGTAAATTCTACTTGCGATAGTTTCATTTCAGGACTCAAGCTTTTATACAAATTATATTCTGCTTTATTTGCTATAGCATCAAAGGTATCTATTATTTTTATTACATATCCAGAGAAATACAAATTTTGTCTATTTACGTTTTCTATACTAAAATCAATGTCTATTTTTTGATTAGCAATATTAATACTTCCTTGTTGTGTAGGAAAAAGTTCTGTTATCGTTTCATTGTAAGGAGTTCCATATTTGCTATTCATGTCTTCGCCATTTGGGTCGGTTGCAAAATTCCATTTATTGTTGGTAAAAATAAACTTATCGTTAAAAATATTTACTGTGTGATATTCCGCAAGTAGAAAGCCAACAGAATCTGGGTGAACAGCTGATTCGTTGTCCCCAGAATTGGTACAAATATTTCGCTTCCTACGTATTTTGGTACAACAGAGTTCTCAGATGCTTTTTTGTTATAAACGTCATTTACAATAAAGTAGGTGAAAAATAAAATTAATAAAAAACCTATAGGAAGAGCTATAAATTTTGCAATTATTTTTTTCCAGCCTGTTATACCTACTTTTTTCGTTTTTTGAGCTTCTTTGGGTTTTATTTGTTCTTCTTTTTTCTTTGCAGCTTCTTTTATTGCATACTCTTGTTGTTCTTTTTTCTTTGCAGCTTCTTTTATCGCATATTCTTGTTGTTCTTTTTTCTTTGTCGCTTCTTTTATCGCATATTCTTGTTGTTCTTTTTGCCAATCCACAAATTGTTCAAGAGTTGTAATTGGATATTCAAAAACCAAAGCTATAAATTTTAAACCAGATTCGTAAGGAATTGTATCGCCATTATAAAAATTAACAATTGAACGAGGACGACCATTTATTATGTCTATCTTCTTTTTCAAACTAATATCGTTATCTAACTTATAGTGGGCTTCTATTGCTTGTATTTTTAACTGATTAGTATTTTCTTCTAATATCTTCCCAAAATATTTTTGATAATTAGTTTGAGTGGCAGGAAATTCTCCAAACAATCCTATTTGCCAATCAGAAGGAGCTTTTTTGTTTTCTATCAAATAGCTTGCAAAACGTTTTTTTGTTTGTTGTCTGTTGTCCATTATTTTTTCATTAAATTTATTTTTTCATTAAATTTATTTTTTCATTAAATTTATTTTTTCGTTTTTGCAAATGTATAATTTTTTTTATAAAAAAATTAAAATGTGGATATTTTTTATTTTTTTATATTTCAAAAATAAATATTCACAACATCTATTTGTGTATTCTTACTGTATTCTTGTCTTATTTCTTGTATTCTTGCTGTATTTCTGTTGCTTTCTGTGTGTTTTTCATGTATTTAAAGTATTTTACAAGTATTGTTTTAATATTGTATTAAACATAAAAAAATGATTTTATATTTGCAATATCAATTTTTTTTATTAATCATTAAATTTATTGAAATTATGAAAATTATTATTTCTATTGTAGTTGCAAGTGTATTTTTTTTGGGAGGGATTTCTAAAGAAAAAATTATTATTCCAGACAACGAGAGAATTGATGGAAGTGGATGTTATTTGCAATTAATTGGAGTGCAGTGTATATCGCAAGAAGATTTTACAGGAACAGATCAAATTTATATTCATGCTGACGGAGTAAAAATAACAAATACTGCAAGAATTAGTAGTGGTGACTATATGGATTTAACTAATTTAGAACCAATTTATATGAATAGTGGAGTTACCATAAAAATATGGGAAGAAGATTGGGACTCAGATGATTTATTGTTAAAGAAGTATATTGATTGCAGTTATAAAGGAGCTGGTGAAAAATATTGTAATGGTGCAAGTGATGCAAGCTATAAACTATATTATAAAGTTTATTAATTTCTTAAATGTTGCACAAAATATAGCTATATTTTGTGCAACATTTAAGATTTTACAGGAATACAATTATTAACAAAAAAATTATTATTAACCCTTAAAATATATTATGTTATGAAAAAAATATTATTAATTATTTTTATATCCTTATATGGTATAAATAGTTTTGGACAGTATTGTCATGAAATTACTTTAGATTCAAACATTGGTGGACCAAACAATATAATGGAAACACACATAGAATTATATAACTCTACAACTTATAAGATTATTTGTCAAAGAAGCGATGGTGCTAGTTGGATATCAACAGGCTATTTAGATTTACGAATTGCCAATGCTTATGGAAATTCTATTGGAGGTGTAAACTATAATAATGGAGATTATGAAATTATTATTTATTTACCAATGTCAAATCTGCCTTTTGGTCAGAATAAGCTTTATACGTTTATTCAAGGACAAAATGGAAATCCAGACATTTACACTAATGTGGAAGAAAAAACAAAGGATTGTCCTTATATTTTGAGAATTATGTCGGAATTGGATGTGCCTAGTCAAATAATACAAGGTAGTTTACACAACGTAAATGTTGAAATTAAAAATCAAGGAGGTGCTTTTTCTAATAGAAAATTACGATTAAGAATAGAAAAGGAATCAAATGTTTGGGAGACATTAAAAACATTAAATAGTAATGATATTAACGCAGGTCAAACGAAAACATTTAATTTTTCAAATATTGCTTTTAACCAAGATTTAGGATTTTACAAAATTGGTGTTCAATATGAAAAATCAGACGGAACTTATGCTTTCATCAAAGGCGAGCCACTTTCTCACACAGTAAAAGCAATTGAAATAATAGGAGTTGCCGATTACTTATCATTGTCAGATTACAATTTATCTGGTTTATCAGTCAATGGAGGAACATATAACATTGATGTTTCTTCAAACATTAATTGGGTGATTAGTGAGAATAAAGCTTGGATAAACATAAGTCTTTCAAATGGTTCAGATAATAATAATTTTGATATTATTATTTCAGAAAACAACACAACAAGTTCTCGATCAGGCACTGTAACCGTATCACAAGACGGTGGTAGTTTAGAAAAAATAATAAGTATTGAACAAGAAGGACAATCTGTTAGTTGTGCTTCAAGTTCTAATATACTAACAAACTCTCCTGTACAAGAAGGTGCTACCATAACTCTTGGGTTAAACTTATCACCATCTTCTTTTGATTCTCAATATTCTTACTCTTGGACAGGTCCCAATGGTTTTTCTTCTTCTATGCGAAATCCTGTTCTTTCTACGGCAACCCTATCTATGGCAGGAACTTATTATGTAACAGCCTCAAAAGCTGGTTGTTCTCCTATAAACAAACAAATAAGTGTTACAGTTAATGAAAACATTGTTTGTGCACCAGATAATAATCTTGTAGAACCTCCTATTAGTATTACAGAAGGAGAAGCATTAAATGTTGCTACCAGTTTTCTACAAAGCTCACACAATAGTTCATATACTTTTAATTGGACAGGTCCAAATGGTTTTTCTGCATCAGGAAGGTCTGTTAGTGTTTCAAGTAGTGCTTCACTAAATATGGCAGGAACTTATAATGTTGTTGCCTCTAAAACAGGTTGCCCTTCACAATCAACCCAGATAGTTGTCTCGGTAGCAGAAGATTGTAACGAAATAGGAGACCTTAAAACTTGTGATAATATGAGTTTGTTCCCTAGTTCGGAAAGTTGCACTCCTAATTTAAGATTTTCGCCAGCTTTTACAGTTGAAGCAAATGATTTTATATCAGGAACAGGAAGTATTTATATAGATAATTATGATAATGTAGGAAGTCTGGAATTATATAATGGTAATTATAATATGACTGTTACTGGAGATAAAATAATGACTCCTGGTTTCACTACAGTTAATGTATTAACGGATTTAATGGGTTTTGATTTTTCTATTGATGGAATGAATACTGATTGTGATGGAGTTTTAATTAATGGAAAATTTAAGTTGCCTAAATTCAAATTTTCAAAAAGCTCTGTTAAAACAGAATTTACAGGTTTGTATATTGGAAAAATAGGAACACGACTTAACGCAGATATTGAATTTAATAATATTGGTGTTTCAAAATTCAAAATTGAAACACTAAAACTATCTTACAAATATGATCCTATAGAAATTTTTGAAGGAGAATTTAAAATATTACTTCCTTTAATGTATGTAGATGCACATGGTGGATTTTATAATGGAGGCATAAATAATATTGGAGGTAGTTTTTTAGTAGATGGAGGAGTGCCAATAATGACAACTGGTTTTTCATTAGTAGGAGGTGGTTTTGATGTAGATAATATAGTCCATCCGACAAAAAGATTAAAATTAGATATTCATGCTAATATAGCTCCGGTGGTATATAGCAATCTTTTAAATGCTGAAATAGGAGCAGAATATGATTTTGGAGGAACTTTTACAGGATATGGAAAATTGAATTTTTGGGGAGACGAGGCTGCACACTTAAAACTTATTGTTGCAAGAACAAAACTTGAATTTGATGCACAGGCTCAATTTGTCCAGTTCAATAATCATTCTTTATTAACAGGACGTCTTATCGCTGAAGGATATATAGATGATAATAATAACCCAAAAATTGAGGGTGGTTTTTTTGCTTCTTTACAACTGCCTCCATTGAACTTTTATGATTCTAAAATTAGAAAAAAGCTAAAAAAGATTAATTATGACGATTTAGCAAAAGACCCATTGGCAGAAATATCAACATTTGTTACTTTTGATTACATTGCAGGAAAATTCAAATTTCCTATTTCTTTGTGGTGTTATCACACACACTTACCTGTATATTATCATGTTGAATTTAGTACTCCTGTAACTCTTGATAACATAAGGATTTCACTTAACGATAAAATAATATCAACTTATGCAAGAAAAAAAATTGACAATCTACAACCACCAAATAAAGGCTCAAAAGAAGCAATTTATCAGTATTTTGAACTAAATATTGCTTCTCAATATTTGCTTATCGAAAATAGTCCAGTTAATGATTTTGGCTTTTATTTACCAAATGGAGAGTTTGTTGATGCTACAAATGTAGATAATTATAATAATATTGAATTAAGTAATAATTTTGAAGATAATATTACAACATATATAATTTCGTCTGCAATTCAAGGAGATTATTATATTGATATTGAATCTAACCAAAATTTAATTATTTCAAGTATTCAAGAGCCACCTTTTGTTGAAATAACAGATGTTAATTACAATCAAACAGCTAATACATTAACAATAAAATGGAATGACAGTTATAAACATGGAGATGCTCATATAAATTTATATGCAGACACCGATTTACAAGGCAAAAATGGAGTTTTACTTGCCGAGAATATAAGTGAAAATGACTTAACAGATGAAATAACCATTAATTGTGATGACATTGCTACAGGAATTTACTATATTTATGCAATTGTTTCTAATGATAATTATGTAATGAATGCCGCCTATTACAACGAACAAATAAAAATAAAACAAGTAGGTTCGCCAAATGCTCCAACAAACTTAAATTATACTTTTGATGATGACAAAATTGAATTTACTTGGGACAAAATAACAGAGAGTGATATTAATTATGTCTTATACTATACAAATGACTCTTCTGAGATAAGTTACATGTCTAATTCTATTGGCAATGGAGACACCTCAAAAATAGCTTTTTATGATTTAGAACCAGGTAAGTTTTATTCGTTTATGTGTGTTGCCTCGAATAATGAGAAGGAAAGTTTACCATCAAATATTGTAACATTTACATGGAATACTAATTCTTTAAATTTGTTACCATATATAACAAATAAAGATGAAAATCAAACAGCTATTATAGACAAAGTATTTAATTATAAGATTAATGCTTATGACAACGATGGCGATATATTAAACTATTTACTTATAAATGCACCTACAGGAATGTCAATAAATTCTAATGGAAATATAACTTGGACACCAAATAATACTCAAAAAGGGTTTTATAATTTTACAGTATCGGTAACAGACCCATACAGTGGTATTGATTCATTAAAAATAAATTTAATAACAGTTAGCTCAGAACAAAATACTGCAGATATTTATTTTGACAAATATCAATATACAGGTTATGATGATATTGCAAAAATTATATTTGAAAAAATTAAGTTTATAGATAATAACCAGATAAGAATTTATTCAAACTCAGACCAGTCAGGTGTTACACTTGAACTTAATAAACTTAATTATAATGTTCATTATTCTACATTCAATTTCTCAGAAACTACAAGCTCTGGCAACACACTACAAGTGTCAGCAGGAGACACAATCTGGGCAGAATATACAGATAGCTATCCCGACACAATAATTAGAGAATTTGCATACTTCACCGAGTTCAAATCTAATTTTATAACAGGAGAAGTTTTATGTGCAGGAGACAGTATTCAATTTGTGAATAAATCAACTGGTTCGGGAATGAAATACGCTTGGGACTTTGGAGATTCCGAAGTTTCAGACAAAAGACATCCAAAACATGCTTTTAACCCAGCTCCTGGAGTTGGTGCAGTAACTTTTGATGTTACACTCACAATTACTGACGACGAAGGAAGAAGTAGCACAAAAACACAAACAGTATCAATGTATCGCAAACCACTTGTAGATATTGGAGATAATGTTGAAGGCTGTGGTTTTGTAAATTTAGATGCTCAAAACATTGGCTCAACATATATGTGGAATACAGGAAAAGAAACCCAAACAGTAAAATTAATTGCAGATGGTACTTATAATGTTGCAGTTACAAACAAACATGGTTGTATAAATAATGATGATGTAAATGTTACTATTTTTCCAGTCCCATCTCCCAATTTCTCTATCCAACAGCACATCTGCATAGACAGCGAAGAAATTGATTTAGAAGGAAACTACGACAACACAGGTACTTTTGCAGGCTCAGGAGTTAATGGTTTTAAATTTAATCCGTTGAATGCAGGTATTGGAATTCACGAAATAAGTTATACTTACATTAACGAACACGGTTGCGATGCTACAATAACCAAAACTATTGAAGTAAAACCACTCCCACAACCCGAATTTATTCTTTTTGATTACGAAATATGTATAAACGATGCAATTAATCTTAGTGCAATACCATCTGGTGGTGATTTTGTAGGCACAGGAATAGATAATGGTATATTCTCAGGGATTTTGGCAGGTGCAGGCACTCACATAGCAACATATACTTATACAGATGAATTTAGTTGCACCAATTCTGTAGAGCAGTCAATTACTGTTTATGCTTTGCCAGAAGTATCTTTTACTGGTTTGCAAGCAACATACTGTACTAACAACCAAAACTCAGAACTAATAGGAATACCAGAAGGAGGAGTTTTTTCGGGTCAAGGAATTTATGAAAATACTTTTAGCCCTTCGGTTGCAGGAACAGGCGTGCATACAATTACTTACACTTATATAGACCCAGAAACCGATTGCGAAAACACTGCAACATATCAAACAACAGTGAACGCACTTCCA
Organism: Bacteroidales bacterium; assembly: GCA_029938985.1. Taxonomy (GTDB): domain Bacteria; phylum Bacteroidota; class Bacteroidia; order Bacteroidales; family JAOZQN01; genus JAOZQN01. The sequence goes on from JAOZTW010000139.1 coordinate 7,488, forward strand.
GATGTTGAAATATCAAGTCCAACAGAAAATATATGCGAAGACAATAATTCAATTCAAGTAATAGGAAGTCCAATTAATGGAACATTTAGCGGAAATGCAGTAAATCCAATAACAGGAATTTTTACACCAACGGAAGCAGAAATAGGACTAAATACTATTTCTTACACACTCACTAATTTAGCGGGTTGCCCAAAAACTGTAAGTATAGATATTAATGTAATTGAGCGTTCTAATGCCTATATTTCTGGCGACAACACAATTTGTTTAGGAGAAGAAGCTACTCTAATAGGTTCTGGCGGTGAAGAGTTTTTGTGGAGTACAAATGAAACTACATCTACCATAAATGTTAGTCCAGTAACTACTACTGAATATTCTTTAACAGTCTCAAATTCTGGTATGTGCGAAGCAACAAACACACATGCTTTAGAAGTTAATACAGCAGAACACCCAATTATTACTCAACAAGGTATGTTATTATCTACCGCGACCATTGCCAACGATTATCAATGGAGTTTAAATGATGAAGAAATACAGAATGCTAACTCGCAAAGTTATCTTGCAACAAAGTTTGGTGCTTATTTCCTCACAATATGGGACGATAATAATTGTATAGCCTTCTCAGATGTTATTAACTTGGAAGAAACTACTGATTTTGCAGATTTACAAGGAGTTGAAAGTATAAATATTCTTCCTAATCCTAATAATGGAAATTTTAAAATAGAGTTTGTTTTATCTCAAACAAAAAACATAAAGTTGGCTATCATTGATATTACTGGTCAGGTTGTAAAAGAAATATCTTATGATAATCTATCTAATACTTCGCTACAACAAATTGATATTAGTAACAATCCTGCAGGACTTTACATACTAAGAATAATAATTGATAACAATATTATTATCAAAAAAGTGGTGGTTAAATAGTTACTTATGATATGAATTACTTGTATTGCTAAGTAATTCATATCATTATTTAAGCAATAGTTCGTTAAGTTTTTATTTTTTAGTTATAAATAAGAATTTATCTTGCTAACAATCAGCAACTTACAACTACCAATCTTTATTATAGAATTTATTGCGTATCTTACTGTAAATTAGCATATTACATGAAAATTTAACGAACTATTGTTAAGGCAAATTAAAATTAATAACTAAAGTTTCGGAGTTGTTAATCGCTTGATATATACTTTCTTTATTTTTAATTTAATCTTTTTTTATTACTTTATTTTAATGATATACTTACAGTTATAAAAGAATTACAATAAGGGGTCTTCTGATAGGTTTTTTAAAGCAATTAACATTTTTATTTTTTTTCCATTTTTTCTTGGTTAATAACTTTGCTTATCAAATTATTAACTGAAGTTTCTGAATTTATAAATAATTGTTGAGAATAAGAAGTTTTATTTTATAGATATCTATATTTAAAACTATTACAATAGTAATTACAAAAATAATGATAAATAGCGATCTATTAAAATATATATTTTTGTCGTCTTTTGGACGGTAGATAAGGCTGATAAAAACGGTTTTTTTTTAAACCGTTTTTATTTGCCTTGTTTACATCTGCGTTATCAGCGTTCCAAAAAAATATCAAACTTTTTTTAATTCAGTTAAATTAATAAGATACAAAAAGCTATCAAACATGTAATTCTTCTTTTAAATAACAGAATATCTACTATTTACATATAATTTTAAAGACAGATATTCTGAATTTCACCTTTATATTTAATTAAATATCAACATTATACGAAGTCCGAAACTTCAGTTAATAATTAACCAATTTAAGCGAGCTTATTTTTATTTTTAACAATTCAATAAATATAATAAATAGAGTTTTTGCTTTCATTTTATATAGATTATCAGTAATTTATAAAATTAATTTTACTTATATAAATTTAAAAAAGCATTATAAAACACCTATAATAAGATGTTTATAAATGTAATTACAAAATTAGTATGAAATAGACAATTATTAACTCTTTATTTTTAATAAAAAATCAAAAAATAGGTGTTTATTGGGCCTGCCTGTATTTGCAGATTTATCTGCTTTGTTTTTGCAACTTCAGTTGCAGACCATCCGCAAGCAATGGCTACATTATATTGTTTATCTTATTTTGGCAACTATTTTTTTTGTCGCCTATTTGCTTATTTGCAACTGAAGTTACAGTAAGGGAGCAGATAAATCTGCAACTACAGCAATGCACTGTTGGCATATAGTTGGACAAAAAAATGTACTAAGGTCTAAGACCTTATCAAGATATTTGCATGTTTTTTTGAAGAAGATAAAATTCAAAAGAACAAGTTTAAATGGTTAATTATTAATTTTAATTTGCCTAAGTACTGTAAATTTTACAATTTGCAGTAGGAAAAATAAACGAGTATATTATAATAATCTTTGGCATTTTTCATAAATGCAAATTACTGCGTTATTTTGATTATTTTAAAATCC
>JAOZTW010000753.1 GCA_029938985.1 Bacteroidales bacterium
TTTTTAATCACATAATTGTATCATTGCACCATTGAATAATTGTATCATTCCTTATTTTGGTAATTACATTTGTAATTGTCTTATTATAAGTGTTATATAATGCTTTTTTTAATATTATATAAGTAAAATTAATTTTATAAATTATTGATAATCAATATAAAATGAAAGCAAAAACTTTAGTTAGGTTACACTCATTAATTTTTTAATTTTCAATAAATCTTCAGGTGTGTCAACCGATAAAGAATCATCTTTTGTTATAGCTGTTTTTATTTTAAAACAATTCTCAAGCCATCTGTTCTGTTCTAAGGATTCTGATAATTCCAATGAACTTTGCTCCACGTTTATTATCTTTTCTAAAACTTTTGCTCTATAGGCATAAATTCCAATATGTTTAAAAAAAGTGTGTTTCAGTGTCCAATTTTCTTGTTTACTGTTTCGCACAAAAGGAATTATTGAACGACTGAAATATATAGCAAATCCTTTTTTATCAATAACTACTTTTGCTGTATCAGGACTCGATATTTCAATAGAATCTGTTTCTTTCTTTATCAGTGTAGCAATTTCTGTATCATTATCAGAAAAACATTCTTTTAACAAATTGATTGATAAAGGATTTATAAAAGGCTCGTCGCCCTGAATGTTTATAATTACATTGAAGTTTGTGTTTGTTAATTTAGAGTATTTTTGAAATGCTTCGTAACATCTATCTGTGCCACTTTGGTGTGATTTAGAGGTCATTACAGCAACTCCTCCAAAAGAAACAACATGTTCAAAAATCGTATTATTATCTGTTGCTACAATTACTGTATCCAAAGATTTTGAAGCCTGTTCAAAAACTCTTTGTATCATCGTTTTACCAACAATAAGAACCAAAGGTTTACCTGGAAACCTTGTTGAGTCATATCTGGCAGGTATAATTCCAATAAATTTCATTTGTTTTCTTTTTTTCTATATAAATATTAATCAATTATTTTACCCTTAATAAATACTTTATCAATCAAATCTGAACCAAAAGCATAAGGAAAAAACTCAATAGACGGAATTGGTTTTGTTATAAAAAAGTTTGCAAATTTTCCTTTTGCAATAGAGCCATGCGAATTACTGATACCCATAGCATAAGCAGTATTAATTGTAGTTGCATTTATTACCTCCTCGGGTAACATTTTATAATTTATACAACCCATCGACGAAATTAATTTCATATTTCCCGACGGCGAAGAGCCTGGGTTAAAATCTGATGCCAAAGCAACTGGAAGTCCTGCATCTATCATTTTGCGAACAGGAGAAAATTGCATTCCCAGAAAAAAAGCGGCACCAGGTAAAACTGTTGGCATGGTTTCGGAATTTAATAATGATTCAATTTCTTTGTTGCCTATAAATTCTAAGTGGTCAACAGACAGGGCGTTGTATTTTACACCAACTTGCACACCTCCCGAAAAATCAAGTTCATTAGCATGTATTTTTGCTCGCAATCCATATTTCATTCCTGCATTCAAAATTCTATCTGTGTCCTCAATTGTAAAAAATCCTTTATCACAAAAAACATCAATATAATCAGCAAGCTGTTCGGCTGCTACAACAGGTATCATTTCATTAATCACCAAATCTACATATTGAGTTTGTTTTCCTCTATATTCGGTTGGTATTGAATGTGCTCCCAAAAAAGTAGATTTAATTTCTATTGGCATTGTTGATTTTAATCTTTTTATTACACGTAGCATTTTTAGTTCGTCTTGCGTGTTTAAGCCATATCCACTTTTAATCTCTAATGCTCCAGTTCCTTGTTTTATTACCTCCAAAATTCTTTTTTGAGCTTGCTTGTAAAGTTGGTCTTCAGATGTTGAATGCAATAATTTTGCAGAATTTAAAATTCCTCCACCACGTTTGGCTATTTCCTCATAAGAAAGTCCCCTTATTTTATCAGAATATTCTATTTCTCTACTTCCTGCATAAACTATATGTGTGTGGCTATCACAAAAAGAAGGATAAACCATTTTTCCAGTAGCATCATAAGTGTTATCTACCGTAATTTCTGCATCAAGATTATTCATTATTCCAAAGTCGATAATTCTCTCATTTTTAACAAACAAAAAGGCATTTTCAATACTATTTATATTAGCCATTTCTTTGCCTGCTATCTTTTTTTTTGGTGTTTCTTCGGTCTGAACAAGTTTTTTAATATTTTTAATCAATGTTTTCATTTTACAAAAGTATTTCTTTTTATAGAAATACCAAAAAATAATTATATGATAATTAATAGTTTATTAGTTATTTTGTTAAAGTATTGGAATTAAGCGGAAAATAATAATTGGTACTTGTACTTTTCCACTTTTTATATCCATAATACGCCATTTTTTTTTATAATTAAATATCTGCAAATAGCTCGCTATTTATGACTTCTTGATTTTAAAAAGAGCAAAATAAACAAGTAGGTTGGAGTTAATTTTTTTTCTTTTTCAAAAAGTAAAACAATTAAGACCACATAGCTTAATGTTACTTATTATTCCATTTCTCAAAAACAAATTTAATATTTTTACTTATTTTATATACAACCAAAGTATATATTTTTATACTTGTAGTTATAAGGCATATTAAAACATATAATTAACGATTTAAACTTGTTCTTTTTGCTTTTATCTTCTTCAATAAACATGCAAATATCTTGAAATTATCATATTTATTGAATTGTTAAAAACAAAAATAACTTCTACTGAAAAGTCGGGAAAACTTTTTATCATAACATTAAAGCATTGATTAATTGCT
>JAOZTW010000754.1 GCA_029938985.1 Bacteroidales bacterium
GTTCCTGAATTAAATTGACGACACAAAGCCCGAACCCGATATAGCCAATTGCAAAAAAAACAAAAAAATGAATGAAATATTAATAACAGGAGTAAGTGGATTTATTGGATTTCATACGGCGAAAAAATTATTAGAGAATGGGAAACATGTAATTGGTATAGACAATATGAACAATTCGTATGATATAACTTTAAAAGAGTATCGTCTGGCAAAATTAATACAGTTCTCAAATTTCAACTTTAATAAACAAGACATTTCTGACTTTGAAGAATTAAAAAAAATATTTTCTAAAAATAAAATTACAAAAATAATTCATTTAGCAGGAAAAGCAGGAGTTAGAAAAAGCGTAGAAGAACCACAAGAATACATTAAATCAAATATTTTAGGAATTGTAAACCTGTTAGAGTTATCAAAAGATTTTAAAATTGACAATTTCATAAACGCATCATCGTCATCGGTATATGCAAAAAATGAAATACCATTTAGTGAAAATAATAGAATAAGTAAAATTAGTTCACCTTACGGTGTAACAAAAAGAATAACAGAGCTTTTCACATATTCTTATCACAAGATATATAAATTAAATATTATAAATTTTTGCTTTTTCACTGTTTATGGTTCAATTGGTAGACCTGATATGAGCATTTTCAAATTCATAAAATTGATTGATAATAATGAACCTATACATATTTTTGGAAATGGTGAGCAAACAAGAAGTTTTACATTTATTGATGATATAGTAAAAGGAATTATTAAAGCATTAGAGTTGACAGATTTTGAAACAATAAATTTAGGAAATGATAAGCGATATTCATTAAATTATTTGATTAAAACAATTGAAAAAGGACTAAATAAAAAAGCAAAAATAATATTTGAAAAAACAAATAATTTAGATATGCTTGACACATTACCAGACATACAAAAAGCAAACAAATTATTAAATTGGAAACCTAAAATTGATTTAAACGAAGGAATATTAAAAACAATAAATTGGCATATTGAAAATAGAAAGTTAGTAAATAACATTATTTTATAAAAAGTCCAAAATGAAACAAATTATAGCCGTAATAGGAAACGCAAATATTGAAAACGATATTGAAAAACAAAAAATATCGTATGAATTAGGAAAACTCATAATTGACAACGGTTATATTTTGGCAACTGGTGGACTTGGCGGTGTAATGGAATATGCTTCAAAGGGTGCAAAAAAATCAAAAGAATATACCGAAAATTCAATAATTGGCATTTTACCTGACTATCATTCTGATAATGCAAATAAATATATTGACATAGCAATACCAACAGGCTTTGGATTAGCAAGAAATTTAATGCTTATAAGTATGTCAAATGCCGTAATTGCAGTTGGTGGTGGTTCAGGAACTTTAAATGAAATTTCAGCAGCTTGGCAAATGAATAAACTTATTATCGGGTTAAAAGCTGACGGGTGGAGCGAAAAACTTTGTGGGAAAGCACTTGATAAAAGAAGAAACGATATTGTTTTTTGTGCAGATAGTGCAAAAAAAGCAATCGAAATTCTAAATGAAAAAATAAAAATATATCAAAATAAAAAATTTGATGGAATAAAAAAAACTCAAACAAAAAAAGATAAATTGATTGATTATTTTTTAAAAATTAAAGAACTTAGTATAAGTAAAACCAAATTAACACAGGAGTTTCAGAGCTTTTTCAATTTGGAAAACATTACAGAAAAAGAACAATGAAAAAGTTACAAAAAACAGACTCCATAATTGTAATAATTGCAACAAGTTTAGCAAGAACAAATCTATTATTAAAAAGGTCTTTAAAATCTGTATATGAGCAGATAAATATAAATCCACATCAAATTTATATTGTTGATGACAATCCTATAAAAAAAGGCGAACATTTTTCAAATGAATACGGAGAAATAAAAAAAGTAATAAAGAGTTTGAGAAACGAAATTCTAAAACCAAAATTAGAATTTGTTAAACAGCAAAGACTAAATGAAGAAATTGTGTTTGACAATTTTTTTCATACAACTTTAATAAAAAACACAAGAACAAAAGGCTTTTCAGGAACAGGAGCATGGAATTCAGGAGCTTTTAATGCCTTGCATTACTCTGACCGTAATTATTTTCTCGCATTCCTTGATGATGATGATAAGTGGGAAAATAATTATTTAGAGAAATTACAGAAAACTATAAACAAAACAGATAAAAAACTAATCAATGGAAAACTCAAAGATATTAAAACAATAGCATCTGTGGCTGGTTTTCTGCGAATAGAAGATAAAACTGAAAATAAAATAACAGCTAACATTGAAACCTTTACAAAAAACAACTTTTTTATTGGTAATCCTGGCTTGCAAGGAAGTAATTTATTTATTGAGTTAAAAACATTTTGGGCAATTGGTGGTTTTGACGAAAGTTTAAAAAGTGCAACAGATAGGGATTTAGCGATTAGATTAATTGAATATAATGATATTAGACCATCTAAAAAAATAGAGTTTATCAATGATATTTTAGTTAAGCATTACGCTATTTCTAAAAATCGTGTAAGCTCAATTCCAAACAATAAAAAACAAGGATTAGACACTTTTTATCGTAAATATTTTCATCAATTTTCAGAAGAATTGCAAGAAAAATCATTAGCAAGAGCAAAAAAACTATTTAACTACAACTTAAATAATGAAACGGAAAAGATAAAAGATAAAATAAATGTAGAACAAACAAAAAAAGACATAGGAAAGCCGTTTAACTTAATTATTGGAGCAATTTCAG
>JAOZTW010000140.1 GCA_029938985.1 Bacteroidales bacterium
TAGTAAAATTACAACTGTTTGATAATTATATTATTATGAAAGCAAAAACTTTAGTTATATTAGTTCCTTTTACAATGAAAGGAATTGATAAAAAAATATTGTTACTTTTTGTAATCCATTATTTATATTTATGTAAAATATTAAATATTTTTACAAATCTTTTGTTATTACTCTGATAATAAAAAGATTATAAAATATTAAAAAAAAAAACCAAATATTATTTTTTTTATTATTTTTTTTATATATTTTTGTTTTTTTACAATAGATAATAATACCAATAATTTTGTTAGATGAAAACAAATAAACTCATTTTGTTACTCTTAATAATTCTAATACCATCTTGTAAAGTATATTTTACTCAAAAATTAAGATTACAAGTAGAGGAACAAAAAATTGAATTAAAAAACATACAATTTTATACCTCTCATGCTATTGTTTTGCAACGAATTTTAACTGATTCTACAGTTATAATAGATACCGCAAAATTAGATGAAATAAGAAAGGTAGAATTAAGAAGAATAAGGATAAGAAGAAACACACCTTGTGTTTGCAAAGTTGATTCTATAAATAATATTATTGAAGTAATTTTTAAAAAAGATGATAGTTCTACATTCAAATTTTGTTTAACAGATACAACTGATTTTGATTCTAAGTATAAAATTGGTGCTTTCTCATGGGAAAACGATATTGGATCTATCATTTATAACGACACATTATATTTTCTTCAAGAAAAGCAATACTTTTTTCAACCCGATTGTAAAGAATCATCACTAAAAGTAAAAAGACGATTTCGTTATGAATTTTCAAGAAAATTTTCGAAACTAAAAGGTTTAAAAGTAAAAGATAAATAAATATTATTGACAACTCAGTAAGTAATTGTCAAAAAATAAGTTTAGAAACTGTGTCTTTATTTCACTACTTTTAGAAAATAATATAAAGTTTCTAATAATTCATTATTAGTAATTTGTTTTAAGTCAGAGAAACAACAAACTAATCTAACATTTTCAGAACTTATTATTTTCCAATTCCTAAACAACAATTACAAATTAAGGATTAGGAAATTGGATTATGCCCTAAAGTTCTACTATTTATAAAAAACTGTGTAAAAAGACATGTTTCACAAGTGTAAAGTTGAAGGCATTTTTTAAATACAGCAGTTTACCTATTGGGTACTCCAAAAAACTCAAAAATAAAGGCTTTAAAAATTCTTAAAGTTTAAGAATTACTCTTGAAAATGAGTATTTAATAATTTTGGATAAAGCAGAGTTTTGGGTATTTAGGAGTATCCTATTGTAAATGAAGATTTTAAAAATGTTAAAACAACGCTAAAATTTGCATTTATAAAACATGTCTAAAAAAATAAAGTTTTACAACATAATAATACAAAAGTTCTAAAATATGGAAATTCTTTTAAATAAAAAAATACTTCAAATCACTTTTATAGTTGCATTTGTGTTAGTGTCTGCAAATGTTTTTTCACAAAAAGACACAACAAAACAATCGTACTTACCACACGATGCAACTTACGATTCAAAAGAAGTTAATTCAAAAGTCACAACTGTAAATACGGCAAAAACGAGAGAAAAACCAGGAACATTTTTTGGAGATATTTTACTTTATTTATCTCCAATTAAAGAAGATTCCATAACACTATATTACCCAGCTCCTGTTGAGGCTGACACGATTATAGAAAGTAATCACGAGGTGGAAATGAAAAATTATGCTGAATACGATGATTTAAAAACAGAAGAAGAATGGAACGATATTTATAAAATAAGTGATAAAAATTTTAGTAGAGACGAAGATTACTATAAAGATATTGTAAAATTAAACAGACAAGTATTTGGCTATCATCCTTACTGGTTGGGTATGGCTTATAAGAATTACGATTTTGGATTGTTGACTCGCATTTCCTATTTTTCATTACCTGTTAATCCAAAAAATGGGGGATTTTTGTCAGAACGTTTGTGGAAAGAAACAAAAATAATAGAAGAAGCACAAAATTATGGTTGTAAAGTAGATTTGTGTATTAGTAATTTTGGAACAAATAATAATACTGAATTTCTTAAAGACGTAAATGTTCAAGAAAACTTAATCAATAACATAATTGAATTACTCACTTTAGATAGAGGAAAAGATAAAAATGGTAAAAAAATAAAAGCAGGTGGTGTAAATGTAAATTTCGAAGGTGTTCCGAAAAAACATAAAGACGATTTTACAAAATTTATTGCTAACTTAAGAAGCAGATTAGATGCAAAATTAAGCTATAATTTCAAAATAACAGTAACCCTACCTGCAATAGACTGGCGAAATGCCTACGATATTGTGGAACTACAGAAGTCGGTAGATTTCTTTTTCCTTATGGCTTATGACTTTTATGGCAAATATAGCAAACAAGCTGGACCCAATTCTTTGTTATACAGTGGTGGAACTTGGGAGTCTATGAATATTGACAACACCGTTGAAAATTATATAAAACTTGGTATTGACAAAAAGAAACTTATACTTGGCTTACCATACTACGGAAATGAATGGGAAACAAAAAGTGATGTAGCACCATCAGACAATACGAAATTTATTGCGGCAAGATCATATAGTTATATTGCAGACAATTATACAAGTAACTCTACCAAATTTAAAGTATCAATTGATACTATTGCTCAATCAGTATGTTACACATACAAAGTAGATGGAAAGTGGCGACAATGTTGGGCAGACAACGAAATAACTCTTGGTGCAAAATATGATTATATACTAAATAAAGAACTTGCAGGATTAGGAATTTGGGCTTTAGGTTATGATAATGGTTATGCAGATTTATGGGACTTAATTAGACTAAAATTTACAAATGATAGAAACGATTCTATAGAAATTAAACAGGCTATTGACAGAACATTAGCTTCTAATGTTATAACAAGATCTAAAGAGGTTGTAGCCGATACAACACCAAAATATCAAACGAGATTTTATAATAAAATAAATAAATTTTGGAATTTCTTTACACTATTTTTTGCAATTATTATGATATTTGCAATTGTCGGATTTGTTATAGCAGTATCCGACTTTGATGTACGTTTTGTGCTTTTTAATAAAGAAGTTAGAGTTTACCTGTTTTTTATTCTCATCTCAATTATTGCAATGTTTTTTATAAGAATGTTGGACATCTTCTTAAGAAATGAAGTTTATATGGTTTTAGCGATATTCCTCGGAATTGTGTTTGCATTAATGGTTCTAAAAATAGGGAATATGAAACGACAAAAACATGGAGAAGAAAAACCTTAGTGAAAATGAAATAATAACTAAGCCAAATCTACTTGTTTATTTTGCCATTTTAAAAATTTTAAAAATATCATTAAATAGCTCGCTATTTTCAGATTTGTTAAAATATTAGGCATATTAAAACAAATAATTGAAGATTTAAACTTGTTCTTTTTACTTCCTCAAAAAAAAATGCAAATATCCTGACATTATTATATTTATTGAATTGTTAAAAACAAAAATAACTTCGCTTAAATTTATCAATTATTTATTTTAATATGCCTTAAAAGAACAAAAAAAAGGCGTATTTTGGAGTTACTTAATTATTTCATTTTCATTTAACAAACACAAAATAAAAATTATGAAAAACAAACACCCCATATTATTATTAGTTTCGTTAATAATATTTTTTGCAAGTTGCAGAAAAGACGAAAATATTGTGCCTGATTTTAGTTATGAAGTTGTTCAAGAATCCAAAGAGGGTGTTTCAATAAAATTTACAAATCTTACAAGCATGACTGGCACCCCCAGAAGCTACCTATGGGAGTTTGGAGACAATTCTACAATTGGCGACAACAATTACATAAAATCCCCTTCACACCAATTTGAAATGGGCGGGACGATATATGTAACACTAATTGTAGAAGGAAAAAAAACATCAGAAAGAATAACAAAACCAATTATTATACCTGGAATGGTTGCCGATTTTGATGCCGTAATTCACGATTTGAATATTGTAACAATAACAAATAATTCGTCTAATTACGGTGGTGTAAATACAAAATTTTTCTGGGACATGGGAGACGGAGAAATAATAACAACTCAAGATTTTGTTTTTGACTATGCGTATTCGGAAGCAGGTGATTATAAAATTAATTTAAGAATAGAACGAGGAAACGAAAGAGCTCTTGCTGCTAAATCAGTTATAGTCTCAGATTTTACAGTAAATTTTTTAATACATGAAATATCCTTAAATAAAATTGAAATTGAAGATAAAACTGAAAATGTTTTTGGAGAAGAAACTGCTCTTCATATTGATTATGGAGACGGAACAGTTTATGACGCAGTTTATACTTTTTTACCTGAAAGAATACCAAAACAGTATGACAAAAGTGGGAATTACCAAATTACCTACACTATTACACGTGGGAGTGAAAAAGGAACAGCAATAAAAACAATAGCTATTTCCGATTTTCTAGTTGATTTTAATTTTAATTCAACAAGTCAAATAAATGTTTTTGAATTAACCGACAACACAAGCGACCTATTTGGAGATTATGAAATTACGGTTGATTTTGGAGACGGAGACAACATAACGTTTGACAACAATTCTTATACAACTCATACAAAAACCTACGAACATGCTGGTAATTATTTAATTAATTATAATATAACAAGAGGTTCTGATGTTGGATACGCAAATAAAAGTGTTTATATCCCAGGATTGGTTGCAAAATTTAATGTATATCAAGGAAGTGCAATTACAGTATTTGATATATCCGATGCTTCTCTAAATTTGTTTGGAACAGAAGAAGTTTCAGTTGATTTTGGTGATGGTTCAGATTTAGTAACATTTGTTACAACAAGTTATCCAACATATGAAAAAACATACACAAGCGGAGGAAGCTACAATATAACCTATAATGTAAATAGAGGAAATGAAACAAGTTCTACTGTTAAAACTGTAAATATTGAAAATTTTATTGCTGATTTTACTGTTGTAAATGGTGCAAATAATAATATATTTAACATTGCTGATGCCTCCTCAAATCTTTCAGGGAGCGAAACAGTTACTATAGATTTTGGTGATGGAACTGAATTGGTAGAATACTCATCTACAAGCTATCCACAACATATAAAAACTTATGCTAACAGTGGAAATTATAATATTGTTTATACTGTATCACGTGGAATAGAAACTGATACTAAAATTAAAACAGTATCTATAGCAAGCCCAACCGCAAATTTAACAATTGAAACAGGTTCTGAAATAAATATTTTTAATATTTCCGATGCCTCAACAAATCTTGTTGGCGACGAGACTGTTACAATAGATTTTGGAGATGGAAATGTGCCAGTGGAGTACTCCACAACAAGCTATACCACACATCAAAAAACCTATGCAAATGGAGGTACATATAATGTTGCCTATACAATAAGTAGATCTGGCGAATCGGATACAAAAATTAAAACTATTTCTGTTGGCAACTTAACTGCTGATTTTACATTACCAACAGGCAGTGAGATAAATATATTTGACATTACTGACAACTCAAGCAATTTAACAGGTACAGAAACTGTAATTATTGATTTTGGAGATGGAGAAAGTCCAGTTGAATATCCTACAACAAGCTACACGGCTCACGAAAAAACGTACGCAAACGGAGGTAGTTATAATATTAGCTACACGATAGCAGGAAGTAGTGGTACTGATAACGAAACAAAAACTATTTCATTACCAGGTTTGTATGCAGATTTTGTCATAGATGACTCAAATAGTCCAACATTTGATTTTACAGTAACAGACCAACAGCCATTTGGAACAATAACTTATGAATGGGATTTTGGAGACGGAAACACATCAGCAGATAAAGATGTTTCACACACTTATTCTGGTTATGGTTCATTTTCAGTTATTCTAACTTTAAGAAGAGGAGCAGAATTTAGTCAAATGACTAAAACAGTATATATACAAGCACCTGTAGCTCCAATGAATCCACAATTTACATATACACCAGTTAGTCCATTACTCATTCAAGGAGAAACAATTGAGTTCATCAATGAATCTACACATATACCTGGCTCAGCAAACTTAGAATGGATTATTACTCCAGGAACTGATGGTACCGATTTTGATATTACTACTAATGACGATAATATTGAGGTGCTTTTCAAAGTAGCCCAAGAATATGATATTAAATTAGAATATACAGATGGACTTGACATTGAAACCTCAAGCACTACAACTTTAGATTTTGCAGCACTTACAGCTGATTTTGACAAAACAAGTGATACTTGGGACGGAGGTAATTTAACTACTGATATTGTTTTTGATTTTACAACCACAAATCCTATTGACACAGATGGAGCTACTTTTTCTTGGACATTAAATGATAATGTTCCTGCTGAAATTACTACAGGAACAGGTTTAAGCTTTTCAGTATTAGACCTACCAGAAGGTAATAACTATAATGTAATTGTAGAGAGAACTTTTGGAGGGATCACAGTTTCAGAACAAAGAGCATTTTCGATTGATGTAGCAGGAGTTTTTACTTGGGATTAAATATTAATACAATAAAAATATATTTTCAAAGTACCAAGTTCAAATTTTAAAGTTTATCCTTGTAAATGAGTATTTTATTATATATTAAATAATACAGAAATTATTATTTTGAAAAATATTAACAAAAATATAACATTTAATTTGTTATTTATTCTTAATTTTCTAACTTTGCATCAAATAAGTATTATTATAAAACAAAATAATTAATATGAGTTATCTAATAGATTATAAAGATTTTAAACTAATTGATATACCTGAGGCTATAAAGGCATCTCCATCGTTTGATAATAATTTGAAAAATTATCGAACTTTGGAACACGGTATTTATAAAGAAACTCGAAATGGTTTTGTTATTGTAGCAACTGAAGTAGAAAAAAAACACAATAATAAACAAGCAGTACAATTAGTGAAAAATAGTATAATAAACTTTTTTTCAAAACAAACTCACCCACGACCAAAAGATGCCGTGAAAGAAGCTATTCTTTATGCAAACAGACAATTGCATCTTGAAGCTACTCAAAATGAGAATCTAATGGGAGAAAAAATTAGTTGCCTTGTAGTTTTAATTAGAGAAAAACAAGTTTTTTATGCTTATACAGGAACAAATAATTTGTTTATCAAAACAGATGGAATATTAAACAGAATAACACCAGGAAAATCACGAACAGAAGACGATGATTTATCAGAAACAAGTTATCTAAACTCTTCTGAACTAAATCCTAATTTGAAAATAACTGTTTGTAAACAACCATATATTCCCAGTACAGACGACTATCTATTTGTATGTTCAGATGCTTATGCAGAAGTATCTGATGATTATATTAAAAGTGTGGTTACAAAAGAAAAAAATATGCAAGAAATGGCAATAGAACTTGCCAAGTATGCACTTAAAGAAGCTAATATAAAAACCAGATTAACTTTTTTGCTTTTAAAATTTGATTTAAAGGGAGGTAAGCACACCTTGTCTGGCTCGTTTGAATATTTATATGCAAATTTTATTGGAAAAATAATTGCAACAATAATATCTACTCCAGTACTAATTTTCTTAGGAATAGTTATTCTTGTTATACTTCTGTTTTTCATAAAATCATTGGAACCATCAATTGAAATACCAAAATAGATTAATGTGTGTTTTTAATTAAATAAAATTATTAAACAGTTTATTATAAAAAAGTTAAATGTTTGAAAAAAAAAATAGAACATTAAGTTTTTCATTTCTAATTACTCTTATTTTTATACTCACTTTGAATGCTTGTATAAAAAAGGAGGATAATCATAATTTGGCATACAAAGAAGTTGAAGCACGGGAATACGAAAAAGCTATTGAATATTATACATTGGCAATAGAAGAAGACAACAACGATACAAGTTCGTATATAAATAGAGGAAATATAAAATATTTATTAGAAAACTACGATGCAGCTTACGATGATTTTAGACGAGCATTAGAACTTGATACAACAAATTATTTGGTATATGCTTTTATTGGAGATGTAAAATTAAAAAAAGAAGAATATCTTTTTGCAATAGAATATTATAAAATAGCAACAAATTTACAACCTAATAGTCCACAACTTTACTGTAATTCCGCTTTTGCCAAAAACAAATTAGGTAATAAAGAGGGTGCTATTAAAGATTATGGAAAAGCAACTCAATACAATCCAGATTTTACTAAAGCATATTTTAACAAAGCAATGTTAGAACAAGAAGTAGGGCATTTTGACGATGCTATTAAATCGTATGACAAAGTAATAAAACAAGATAAAAATAATATTGATGCGTATTACAACAAAGGAGTATTAGCAATGCAATTTCTTAACAAACCAGTTTTTCATCAAGCTTTACCAGCATTTACAAGAGTTATTGAACTTGACTCATCACGATCTGATGCATATCAAGCTATTGCAAATTACTGTTTTATAGTGGCAGACAATGAACCGTCTGAGACTAAAAAATTGTATAGAAGAGCATTGAATAATTACAACATTGCACTTAAGTTGGATTCGTTAAATGCTGCATCATATTATGGACGTGCTGTAACCTATACAATGATGCCAGGAAATAACATAGAAGCATTACAAGATTTTGACAAATCAATCTTATTAAACGATACGAATATGTATGCTTACTATTTTAGAGCTTTTGTTAAGACACTAATTGGAGATGTAGCTGGCACATTAGAAGACTATAAAGTAGCAGCAGAGTTGGGAAAAATGTCTGCATTTGATTCAATAGCAAAATATACTTTTATAGAAACTGAATAAAAAGTAATTTAAAAATTTTAAAAAACTATAATAATTATGGGTCTTGGAAAAGTTGCATCAAATTCGGCATTTAAACAAACGAGTGACTTGACTGGTGGAGCAGATAAGAAGGTGTTTAGGGCACTTTCTAAAGCAAAAATAAACAAAAAAAGATTTGCAATAGAAATACTTTGGTTTTTTGCAGCACTTTTAATTGCATTTGTAGTTGGATTTCTTGTCTTCTATCTAATAGGGGAATATCTAACAGCATCATTTACCGAGTATATTAAGATGTTTGATTCGGCAACAAAATTTTATTTTTGGATATTTTTATTCTGTGTTATTGGAGTATATATAACCAGACTCATTGTTTGGGCAATTAAAACAGTGGCAGTTAAAGAATAAAATTATTCAATCTTTATTAAATAATTAATAATAATTTGGCACAAATACATAAATTTAAAAAATTCAATATTAAGTATAATGTTATACGAAATACTAGCAGAAATATCAGCTCAATTAAATCAACATTTCAAACTTCGTTTTGGAATGACTGAGGATAAACTTTTTGTATCCAATTTAGTAAATAATGATAGTTCCGAACCAATAGAGAAAGACTCAGTTTTGTTGTCTATTGTTAATATTCAGGAAGAAAAAACATTATTAAATAGAGCTAATCCAGCAAATAATGCCGCTATTGCTTTAAAATTAATGCTTTTGTTTACTACAACTTTTACTGGAAAAAGATATTTAGAAGGTTTAAAATTTATTTCTGAAATAGTAGGTTTTTTTCAGCAAAATAAATATCTTGAAATAGAGGGAAATAGATTGGCTTTTGAAATATTTAATGTTGAATTAACACAGCAAAACACATTATGGACTGCTCTTGGTGCAAAATACAATCCATCAATTGTATATAAAGCAAGCTTTGTTAATATTGACGAAAGTATGCAAACCGAACCTTATGTGCCAGCTTCAGAATTCCCATCAGACGATGACGATGATACAGGAGGCGAATAATAATTTTATCAATATTCACAAAAAAATATTGGCGTTTTTCACGAGTGTCAAGTTCAAGGCTTTTTTGAAATATTAGAATTAA
>JAOZTW010000755.1 GCA_029938985.1 Bacteroidales bacterium
AATGGTTCAATGATACAATTATGTGGCTATAAATCAGTAGATTAAAGAAATATAGCCAAATTTATAATAATATTTTTAAGAACAAAGCCTGATAAAATAAGTTTTTTTTTATAAATTGCATAAAATGAATTTTTTGTAATACTACTTGTAAAATACTGACATTATGCCAATTAAATGTTTTTATTGATTATTAATATGTTGATTTTTAATATATTATCTTTTTGTAGAAAAATTACAACTGTTTGATAATTATATTATTATGAAAGCAAAAACTTTAGATAGTAAAAAATAAAATATTTGTATATTGCTTTTATGGTAATCTTTTATTGCGAAACATAATACTAAAATTGATCTTAAAAAGTAACGTTTATATGGTTAACTACTTATAATATTGCATCGTGCCGTAAACGGCAATTAAAAATTAGTTTACTCTTTAAAATACAATTATTTATAAAAAATGTGTTAATAAACATAACTTTATAAAAAAAAAGATAATTGTATAATAAAACTATTTTTACTACGTTTATATTGAGTTATGAAACTTATTATAACAAATTAATTAACCTAAATTTTAACCTTAAATTAAATTATTATGAAATAATTATTTGCAACTATTTTTACAATTTGTGTTATTGCAAGTTTTACATTTGCACAAACAACAGTGAAAGTTACTAACCAAGCTGGTTTTAGCCTGTATGGGATTACTACAGGAGGTTCATCAGACATATTAGAAACAACCTTAGAAGACGAATATGAAGCTGAAGTTACTTTTCCTGCAGGATACGATTGTGAAACAGACATAACACTGACTTATTGGGACGAAAGAGATGGTGAAGCTTACGAACTTGTATCTTTTTATATTGACATTTGTGTTGTTGAACATATAATTATATACAACGACTATTTTGTTATTAATGGTGAAACAATGTATTACGAATAATACATTATTGCAAACAACCTTACACGATGCTCTCAAAACAAACCTAATTAAAAAACATTAGGAAGTTTTGAGAGTTTTTTTGGCGTTTTTCACGAGTATCAATTTCTTCGTTACTTTTGAAATATTAAAATGCTCATTTACAAAGGTAAACTTTAATTCTAATATTTCAAAAAAGCCTTGAACTTGACACTCGTGAAAAACGCCGTTTTTTTTATTTTATTTTCGGCATTTTTCATAAATGCAAATTACGGCCTTATTTTAATTATTCTAAAATCCTCATTTACAATAAGTAAACTGCGGTATTTGAAAAATATAAATGCCTTGTACTTTACACTTATGAAAAACGCCTCATTTTCACTAAAAAAATTAAAATTGGCTGGCATTTATATACATATTCCTTTTTGCAAAAGCAAATGTAATTATTGTGATTTTTATTCCGAAACAAATAATGCAAATAATATTGAGCAATATACCAAAGCTTTACAAAAAGAGTTAGACTTACGCAGTTCCTATTTTAACACACAACAAATAGAAACAATTTATTTTGGAGGAGGTAGTCCATCTACTTTATCGGTGGAGCAGATAAATAATGTTTTTAATAAAATATTATCAATTTATAAATTATCTGATAATTATGAATTTACTTTTGAAGTAAATCCAGATGATTTGAAAATAAAATATTTAGAAGAACTAAGAAACAAAACATCAATTAATAGATTAAGTATTGGATTGCAATCTTTTGATAACAACGATTTAATGTTAATGAACAGGCGACACAATGCAAAACAAGCCATTATGGCAGTTAAGAATGCCCAAAAAGTTGGTTTTAATAATATTTCGGGAGATTTAATTTACGGTTTACCCAATATGACAAAATTGAAATGGGAAACCAATTTAAATATTTTTTTTGAACTAAATCTACAGCATCTTTCCGCATATCATTTAACCTACGAAGAAGGAACTTTATACTACAAATGGTTGAAGCAAAAAAAAATAACAGAAATACCAGAAGACAATAGCATAGAACAGTTTGATCTATTGATTGATAAAGCAAAAAATAATAATTTTATTCAATACGAAATTTCAAATTTTGGAAAAGAAAACTATTTTTCAAAACACAATTCAAATTATTGGAATAGAGAACAATATCTTGGTTTAGGAAGTTCGGCACATTCCTACGATGGGCAAACTAGACAATGGAATATTGCAAACATTAAAAATTATATAAACTCAATTTTTGAAAATAAAATTCCTGCTCAAAAAGAAATATTGTCCAACAGAGATAAACTTAATGAATATATTATGACCTCCTTAAGAACCAAAGAAGGTATTGATTTTGATTATATAAAAAATAATTTTGATACTCATCATTTAAAAACCATTAGTAATTTGCTCAACAAAAAAGTAAAAACAAATTTAATTATTAAAAATGAAAATAACTATATATTAAGCCAAAAAGGAAAAATTATTTCTGATGCCATTATTACGGATTTATTTATATAAAAATGAAATTCAATGGAAATTCAGTTGAAATTCAATGGAAATTCAGTTGAAATTCAATGGAAATTCAATAGAAATTATGTTGAGATTTAGAAATATCATTATGTTATAAATAATAGATTTTTAAAGGTGTAAACCAATTGCTAATTCTTAACTAAAGTTTTTGCTTTCATAATAATATAATTATCAAACAGTTGTAATTTTACTACAAAAAGATAATATATTAAAAATCAACATATTAATAATCAATAAAAACACTTAATTGACATAATATCAGTATTTTACAAGTAGTATTACAAAAAAATCATTTT
>JAOZTW010000756.1 GCA_029938985.1 Bacteroidales bacterium
AATTGGGGAGCGCTAGCGACACAATTACACTTATCGAATACGTGTGTGGTGGCGGACGTTTTTTAGTGTTTTTTTGAGGTGCAAAGCACCGAAAAAAACACTAAAAAATGGCTGACATCCAACACGCTGTTATGCACATTTTATATTCCTGCTTCTTTCATTGCTTTAATAAATTTCTTATAAAACACACTAAAATCTGCAATTTCTGGTTTTTCAATTTCTAATTTATCGCTTTCAAATCTTTTACTATCAATGTGAAATTGTTCTAAAAAAACTTCTTTGTTTTTGTCCAAATCATTTTGATTTTTTATCTCGTAGACAATGAGTTTAGATGAATTAAAAAAATCTTTGTTTTTTGGACTGAAAACTACAAAACAATTATTAGTTTCTGAGTAAAATGATAAATCCCCCAAAATATTATTATCATATTTAAGTGAAAAGTGGTTGATTATTTTATTTGTCATAATATTTTTTTTATGTTAATGAAAATTGTGTTTAAATTTCTATTTTTATTTAAGACTTTTTAAATTTTATCTTAATATTTACTTTACCATCTTTGTTTATTCCTGCTTCAAAAGGGAACTTTTCTAATGTAGAAGATATGCCAGCTTTTGCTTTTTCATCTATTGTAATCTCGACACTTTCAGCATTATTTTCATTTGTTCATCTATTGTATTTTCTTTTGAGAATGTTTTGAAAATGAGCCATGGAATTGGTGCGATACACCAACTATACTTAGTTAAAAGTTCACCTGCTTTATCTATTCCTTTCTTTGTTGTTAAATCATAGTTATTTTCCATATTGCTATAATAAATTATTTTCTGTTTTTAAAAATGTTCCACTTGTAATAAAAGTTAGTTATACATATTTTCGTCAATATCAGATAGTTGTTTGTGTAAAAAGTTTAAATAAGTTTCACAGTCTGTTATAAAGTTAAATACAAAATCAAGTTTTTTAATATAAAAATCATTAGTCTTTTCATCAAACTCAAAATTATCATCGTTTTTGAGATATGTCTGCAAATCAAGTTTATCTGCATTAGAGGCGTTATGGACTATTGCATTACGCACTTCTCTTTTTTTATCAATACTGTCCCATAATTCCTGTTCGTTTATAAGGTCAATACCCGAAGCTTTTTCAATATATAGTTTCGATTTAACAGTATATGGTAAGGGTTTATAAAGTTTTTTATTGAGATTAATTATTTCTTTTTTATTAATTATATGCTGGTCAATTATTTTCTTCAATTTCTTTAAGCTTATTTCAAGAAAAGAATACGCATAAATAAATGCTGAATTATATACAATTTCTGGATATATTTTATCAATATGATAAAGTTCATCGCTTAAATCTAATTCTAAATCATATAGGTCTTTTTTATTTGCTTTTATTCTTTCAGTAAATTCTTCAATTGCTGTTCCCTTTCTTTTCAACAGACCAAAATTTGTATTTAATAATTGCTCTTTAATTGAAAAAAGATAATCTAAGTTTTCTTTCCAGAAACTTAGGCTAACTGGAAACAATTTAATGTTTAAAATATCATCTATTGGGTTGTTATCCATTGTTTTAAGTTTTAAAAGGAAGCTGAAAATAATTGCATCAACTCCCTTATGTTAAATTTATTAATTTGATAATTCTAATACTGCTTTTGAAAATATTGCTTGAATTTTTATGAATTTTGCTATTTGTTCAGCTGTTAAATCACCGCCAGCACCACCTAATTGTTGTGATAACTCCATAGCTTGTTGATTTAATGCCATTGATTTTGGCATTAGTTTCATTACTTCTGCCAAAGAATTATCATCGCCTTTATCTTGTAATTTAGAAATTTTTTTAACAAGTGAAATGTAATCATTTGAAAATTTTTCGTATTTGGTTAATACTTTATCCCAGTTTACATTTGTTTTTTTTTTCTTATCATTTATCACTGAACTATTATCTGTATCATTAACCTGAGAATTATCTTCAATTTTATCATTTTTTTTGTTAGATTTATACGAATAACTACTTTTAAATTCCAAAGTTGAATACGTTTTAAATTTAACAACTCCTTCTGGTAAACTTGGAACTTTTTCTTTTTTTGTCCCGTAAGTATTGTAAAATCTAACCCAAACAGATGAATTTATCGTTGAATTAATTAGCTTTTTCAAGTCGTCCTGCTCAGTTGAATAGCCGTCCAAATCAAGAATTGGCTTTCCTTTTTCATCTGTAATATCAATGTATAAATCAGTCCGTGTAGGTCCAGAGAGCTCAAGACTATCAATACCAAACTCAAAATCTTTGTCATTTCTTTTTATTTCAATTTGAACAATATATCCAAGATAACCTCCATCGTCATATGATTCTAATTTATAGTTGCCATCAACAATTTCAAAATATCCACCAAAATCATTCTCGATTAGCGTTTTTATTGGTGTTATTTCAATAGGGTCTTGTTTTGTTTCGCCACAACTTGCAATAAATAGAGCAATTGCAAATAAAAAGATTGCTTTTTTTAAATGTTTCATTTTTTATAAATTTAGATTATTCCTACTCTTAACGATTTTCGAAACTCGTTTAATAATTTATTTAAACAGATTTATTAAAATTATTTCCTGTTATCTGAACTTTATGTTTTACTCGGCGGACTTCTTGATTTCTGTCCATCATTATGTTTTTCTTTTAACATTTCCTTGCGTTTTATTGCATTGTGCATAACGGTTTCGGGCTTTGTGTCGTCAATTTAATTCAGGAACGTAGCTTGCGAAGT
>JAOZTW010000757.1 GCA_029938985.1 Bacteroidales bacterium
TTAATTCCTAATTGCCGTTAATAACCTCAATTAAAATAAAACTATGAAGATAAATCCAATAATATTATTTTTTATATCTATCTTAATTTTTGCAAGCTGTGACGATGATTTATATAAAGACATTACTTTGAAAGGCAAAATAAATGGACATGTAGAAGGAGTATTTGATGAGTCGGAAAATAGTATAAGTAAAAAAAATGTGAAAATTGAAATAGTAAACGAAGATATTTCTGCAACAACAGACGAATCAGGAAAATTCACATTAAAAAATGTGACCACAGGAACTTATGATATAAGATTTTCACGTGAAGATTTAGATAACTACGAAATACAATCAGTTCAGTTTTTGGGAGGCGAAACACCTTATGTTATTGACGAAAAAATTGTTCTTCTTCAAAAATCAACCACAGTGCCATCTAATTTAACAGTAACTGTTGAAAACGAAACAGTTAATTTTCAATGTTATGTGTCGCCAATAATACCAGAAAATGAATCCCGTAACATAATATTTTATGTTTATTCAGACAACACTGTCTCGCCCGAAAATTATTTATATTACTTTGTAGAAACAATAACTGAAGGAAGTATTCTTACGGTAGACAAGTCGTTAAGTCTTTTTAATTCCTATAACACAGATAATTTACATGTTGTAGCTTATGGTTATACAAAAGGATATTACAACACTTCGTTTAATCAAAACACCTATCTGTTAATACCTTCTTATATAGAAAGAGCAACTGGCGAAATACTTTATTCGGGACTAAATGTTAATTCTCGTTCTAACATTGTTAATTTTACTTTTTAAAGAAATAAAAAAATGAAATCAAATAAATTAATAATTATTAGTGAAAAAGAAAAAACAAATAATACCAACCTAATTATTTGTTTTGCATTTTTTAAAAATTTAAAAAAATTATTAAATAGCTCGCTATTTGCAGATTTTTTTATTATTAAAAGAACAAAAAAACGGCGTATCTTGGAATTTGTTATTGTAATTTTCTTACTATTTTTGGTTTCGTGTGCATCTAATGTTGACCAAATTACAGGAAATATTGTAGGAAATGTTATTACTTATGATCAATATGGTAA
Organism: Bacteroidales bacterium; assembly: GCA_029938985.1. Taxonomy (GTDB): domain Bacteria; phylum Bacteroidota; class Bacteroidia; order Bacteroidales; family JAOZQN01; genus JAOZQN01. The sequence continues at coordinate 1,090 of JAOZTW010000757.1, forward strand.
TATGTTGTCTGATGAACTAACCAAGGTTACAATAAACAGCACTGAGTTTTCTACAAATACAGATAATGCAGGGTATTATGAAATAAAAAATATACCAGTTGGTACATATACAATAAAATACGATTCCAAAAAAACAGGAAATCACATAAAACATGGAGTTCAAATTGTGGGAGGCGATAATGCTGTTCATATAGATGATGTTGTTTTGGTTGAAAAATCAACAACAACTATTGGTAGTATTTATATTGGTTATCATAAAATTGAGGGAAAATTGACAGTCGATGAAAACCATGAAAAACTTCAAAAAGTAATACTATTTGCAAGCATAGATAACAGAGTTTCAAAAAATAATTATGAGTATTCACAAATAGCTTATGCAAACGAAGATGGTTTTTTTGAATTTTCAATAATAGACTCTTATTATACGAACTCTGATTATGATATATATGTTGTTGTGCATACCCTCTCGTATCCAGAACATAGTTTAAATTGTGATGAATATAATTTTTGTCACGACCAATGTATTTCGGAAACTCCCTCAATTGTAATTAAAATAGAAGTACCAAAATAAACATTAAAGTAACAATTTATCATGAAAAAAATAAATTATATAATTTCAACAATCGTAATATTTTTGTTAGTTGCGAGTTGTAAGCAAACAAAAATAGAACAATTTAATTTGAACGGAATAATACAAGGAAAGGTTTACTCTGTGCAGGATACAACAAATGTAGGCGAACCACAATCTGACGTTTTGGTTAGCTTAGAAAACACCGAACTATCTGCAACAACAGATGCAAATGGAGAGTTTATAATAACAGATGTTCCCACTGAAACATATAACTTGGTATATACTAATAGTTTATTTGACACAACAAAACAATTTGGTATTCAGGTAATTGGAGGAGGTGAATATCCAATAAATATCTCATCGGTATATATTCACGAAAAATCCTCAACTATTGCAACAAATTTAATAGTAGATTACAGAAATGAAGAAATTAAATTTTTGGCTGAAATATCTCCAGATGCAAATGATGAAAATGAACGAGGAGTAATAATTTTAATTTCAGACAATGAAAATGTTGCCTATGATAATAATTTATATTATTACGATGCAAGAACTTTTGATAAAAATGAAATATCAATTAAATTAACTTCTAATATTTTAGATGATAATATTCCAGGATTCAATCCCAAAAAAACATATTATGCAATTGCCTATGGTATATCAACATCTCATGGTAGATATTTTGACACCAACAAAGGCTCTTATGTTTATACAGGTATTAACTCTATGGCTACCAATGTAGTTGCTTTCAATATTCCTACTTACATAGCAATAAACGCATATTTTAGTGGTGATTATAATAGTGCGAAAAATAATTATTAAAAATCAATTAAATTATATTCAAACTGAAAAATTAACGAAGCAGATAGTGATTCAAAACAGATAAATATGGAAGAGAATTTTGGACAATTATTAGATTTAGCCAAAAAAAAAGATAAATATTTGAAGACAGAAAATTATCAAAATAAAAATATATTCTTTGATAGTTTAAACGAAATTAATTTAAAGACAGCTAAAAATGGATTGGTAAAATTGGCATTTTTCATAAATGCAAATTACTGCGTTATTTTGATTATTTTAAAATC
>JAOZTW010000141.1:0-6621 GCA_029938985.1 Bacteroidales bacterium
ATCAAATTGGAAAGTTGCAGAAGAAAACTGGAAAACATCACAAAAATTTTTTAACGAATTTTTTAAAAAAGACGAAGAAGTCTCAAAAGAAATAAAAGAAATAATAAAAGAAATAAAAGTGCCCCAGCAAGATTCAAAAGAAGCTAAAAAAATAAAAACAACATTTTTAGACATAATAAAATTAAAAGACTTAGATAATAAATTAAAAGAATTAAAAGAATTAAAAGAATTAAAAGAATTAAAAAAATTAGAAATAATAGACGAAAAACAATTTACTTTTACAGGTGACCAGTTTAAAGACATTATAGATAATATAATAAAAGAATTAAAGCTTCAACAGTCTATTGTTGCTGGAATGGAAAAAATATTTTCAAAACCACAGGATAACAAATAGAGCAATGCAGTATTTTGTAGAATTTTTTTATTGGCATGTTTCACAATTTTAAATTTTAGGCATTTGTGAAACATGCCTTTTTAAAAATACCGCAGTTTACTACTTTAAATTACGATTTTAAAATAATTAAAATAATGCATTAATTTGCATTTATAAAAAAAGTGGCAGTTGTTTATTCGCTTGCTTATTTTAATAACTAAAACAAATATTAAAACTATGAAAAAATATATCTTACTATTATCAGCATTACTATTTAGTTTAAATATTCTATCAACACCCGTAATTACAAATGTGTTAATAGAAACTGGCAGTTATAAAATTGGCGAGCAAATAGTAATTACCATTTTTACCGATGGTGATGATTACACACTCGTATCTGGCACAATAAATACAGGCAACATCACCAATTTTGAGCCAATAGCTTCAACCAATAACTACCGTGCCATTTATACCGTTCAAGAAACGCAACCCGATATTTCAATAAGCGATGATATTGCCGTTAATATTACTTTATCAGACGGAGCAACAAGTACTTACGACACCGATTTTCCTTCAGGTAGCGTTACAATTGATGCCACTCGTCCCGTTTTGAGTTTATTAGAAGTTAGCCATACTACAATAACAGATGAAAATGTTGAAGAAACTTTTACAGTAACCATTGAATTTAATGAAGCCATGCGTGAAAACGATTTTATTTTAACTTTTGAACCCTCTGTTGGTTCTTTAGAATTTCAAAGTATAAACTGGTCTGATACAAAAAATTGTGAAGTAAATTATGAAATAAAAAATATTCAAAATCAAGAATCAGGTGTAGATATTAAAGTAACCGCAAAAGATGAAGCCGGCAACTCCTCTACCAAAACGGAAACCAACCTATTTAGTATGGAGATAGAACAACCGTTTGTATCACGCTCGGTCGAATTAATAAACGAAGCCCTTGATGGTAGCAACTTTATAGTAACAGTTACATACAATGAAGCCATGAAAGCTGATAGCTATCCAACAATAGAATTTTTAGACAATTCCGAAAGTTCTATTGATATAAGTTCAAGCTTAACAAACAAAACTCCCCTTTGGGAAACAACCAAAATTTGTAGCTTTACATACACTATTGCCGATGACAATATTACAGAAAAAGATATAATGATAAAAATTAGTGGTGCTAAAAATGCAGACGATGGTGATGGTGATAACCAGATTTTAGAAAACGCTTTTTCAATAGACACTAAAAAACCAGTAATAACTAATATTAGTGTTGAAAACGACCCTGTTTACGAACAAAATAAAACACAAAAAATAACAATAGTATATGACGAAGCAATGGATAAAACTCCTTCGGCGGCACCCATTATTGACTTAAGCGACAATACAAACTGGAGTGCACAATACGATGGCGACTGGACTAACAGCAAAACCTATGTTTGTTATATAGACCATAATGGCACTCCCGAACAAAATATAAACTACACTATAACAGTACTTGATGCAAGTGGTGCAAAAGATGTGGCAGGAAATGTGGAGGAAAATCCTAATAACATAGAAATTAGTTTTATTGTAGATACGAAAAAACCTACTATTGTAGAGAACGGTCTTGTTGTAAGTCCACAGGCAACTCCACTCTACGATAATGTAAAAACTTTTACTGTTGATATCACTTTTTCTGAACCAATCAATATTTCTACATTTACTAATACTATCAGTTTTGCTAACATAAGCAACGAGCCAGCAATTAGCCTTGTTAGTTGGAGTGTTGGCAACACAAAATGGTCTGCTACATACACAATAGCCGATGACAACGAAATTACTACCGCCTCAATTTCATGTAACAATTATTATGACATAGCAGGCAATGTGCAAACAACAACTACTACCAACAATTTTGATATAGATACTCAAAACCCTACAATTGTTAGTATTACCCCTTCTACTACAGTTTTTAATAATACAATAACTGACAACAAATTGTTGATAACCGTTGTTTACAACAAAACAATGGACATTAATACTGCACCCGCAATTTTGTTATCAGGTACTCACTGGGGTACTCAAACTGGTGTGGGCTGGAGCCAAACAAATATAACAAACGACAGCTATACCGCTTATTTTATACACGATGGTTTTGAAGAAGGATATTTTGAAGAGTGTGCAAGCATTAGTATTGAAAGTGGAGCTACCGACATAGCTGGCAACGCCGATGCCACAGCAACTAATACTTGTTTTGACTTGGACACCCAAAAACCAACTTATAATGTTGGTATAAACGGTGGCAATACAATGGTAACTGACAGTGATGTAGCATCACCTGGTACTTTTTATATTGATATTATTTTTTCGGAACCAATGGATGAGTCCACAGGTGATATTTCAATAGACTTTAATACAGCACTCGAAAATCCTATAGGCAATGGCTTTACATTCAATAACAAAGACTGGATTAATTCCACAACCTATAGGTTTACCTACAACCTAACGGATATGGGAGAAGATATTAGGGATATTGATTTTATTATTTCAGGAGATGTAAAAGATTTATACGGCAATGGTTTTGAAGAGCAAATATTTACAGACCAGTTTTCAATAGACATGGAAAATCCATCTACACAAGTAGAATACAGTCATGACATGATTACCGATGATGATATTCCCGGCAATTTTATTATTACTTACACTTTCTCCGAGCCTATGTCAAGCACACCGATTCTAAATCCTGTTTTTCCTGTAGAAAATCCAACCAATACAATCACCTCGCCCACAAGTGGTTGGTTAGACGAATTTAAATGTCAATTTACTTATACCATTGCAGACAATAATGAACAAATAAGCAATGTGGATATTGTAATTGATGGCTTTAAAGATGTAAATGGTAATGAAATGTCTTTATTTGAAGACGAAAATGCCTTGGATATAAATACAGGTAATCCAACTGCTTCTGTTGAAATTGTCCCAGAATTAGTTTCATTAGTCAATCTTAATGGTGCAGAAAACGGCTATGAATTTACTTTAATAGCTAACTATACAGGTAACTTAGGAGCTTGCAATCCTGATATTTCTTTTGATAATCCCGATATTGCCGAAGTTGCAGGAGGAGAATGGAATGGCAATCAATGGACACAGTTGTTTAGCTATAACAACCTAACGCCTATTGAATTAAACGATATTTGTGTAAACATTGAAGGAGTATGCGATGCTTATGGCAATATGCAGCCTACACAAACTTGTGTAACAACTTTTAGTTTAGACATTAAACCCCCAAATGGCACACTATCTATTATTACGCCAGATAACAATGTTATTACAGATAATAACTTAACTATTACAATACAAATTTTGTATGATGATGAGATGTTGGTTTTGCCAAAACCAGAAATTAGTATAAACAATGACTGGCAAACAATTCCACCAACAGGGACTTGGCTTAACGCAAGCCTATATGAGGTTAGTTATAATTTTGTTGATGCTGGCGAAGAGTTGTCAAACATATCTTTGTGTCAATACGGAGCAAAAGACAATGCTACAAACGAAGAGATTAATTGTGAACCTATTTATTTTAATATAGATACAAAAAATCCATCTGTGTTTTCAATTGATTATTTGGATAGCGAAATTTCGTTTAACGAAACACAAATAATTTATATTACCTACGATGAAGATATGAGCAACCTTCTAAATCCAAATGTTTTTATTAAAGATATTGCCCAACAAAATTATACTGGCTCGTTTGAATGGGGTGGGGGAGAATGGGCAGATTCGAGAACTTATTCAATAACTGCAACACTTATCAACACCGCTTTACCAACTACCCAACTGTTTGTGCAAACCGCAGATGCTACCGATGTTGTGGGAAATATTGAAAACATAAACTCAACTATAAATACTTCTTTTTACGCAAATGGTAAAAAACCAATAATTGTAGAAATAATAAAAAACCCAACTCCAATACTATACGATGATATTGGACCAAATAATTATTTGCTAACATTAATTTTTGACGAGCCAATGAACACCACTTTTGGAGAAGAACCAGATATTGAAATTGTGGGTGCTACCGACTACTTAAGCGAATCAACAAAAGAATGGAGCACTGCCGATAACAAAAAACTACGAATTACCTACAATGTGTTAAGCTCCGATATAGATAATTCTTTTGATTTAATGGTAAGTGGAGCAAAAAATGCGTTTAATAATCAAATGGAAACAAACACCTATGTTGCTACAATTGATATTGATACCGATGTTCCAGAAGTAAGTTTTACGCCATCAAGTAGTTCGGTTGCCATAACCGAAACTATAGTTGTAATTTTTGACCAATCAGTTTTTAATTTAGATGCCTCCGAAATAGTAAACAACGATTGGCAAAACAACAATATTTTTACCCTAAAATATGACAACGATGCAGGAGAAGATGTACAATATACTGTTATTAATTTTGAAGATAATAAAATATTGACAGTAAAGCCAATAAATCAAGAAACAGACATGGATTATTGTGAGGATTATTATGTGGCTATTGCACCAAAGATAATGGACATGTCGGGCAATAAAACCGAGCGAGAACATTATTTTAAAACAGAAAGTCAGCCTGCAATAAACGTATCTGATACTGCAATTTGCTGGACAGGAGATGCGATAAACAATCCCACTTTTAGTGTTATGGGAACTGTACTTGGAGAAAGCAATACAGAATGGTTTTTTGGACAAACAAGCTTAAGTAACGAAATAATTTATAAACCTATTTTTACACAAGCTATAGATTATTTTTTGACCGTAACCAACAATTATCATGAATGCACTGTTGCCAACAATTTTACTTTTACTATAAACTCATTGCCAAATCCAATGCCTGAAATAGATGGACCAACAGCCCCTTGTGAAAACGGAGCTTTGCTTTATGCAGATGTAAACAATAATCAATATTTTGATTATGATTGGAAATTAGACAACAACAGTATTGATAGCCACAACAGTACACATACGGCTCTTGTGGCGGGAGAATATAAAGTAGAGGTGTTTAATAAAGAGGGCTGTTCAATAACATCGGCAGAACATATTATTGAAAATGTTTTTATAGACAAACCATTAATTAAAACAATGGCAGAAATAAATGGGCTTGACGAAAAAGTTTGTTCTAATGATTACCTATACTGTGTGCCAAACAAAACCAACACGATATACAAAAAAATAATATGGACTATTGACGGAATAGAAAAAGCGGCAAGTACAGACGAAATGCAGGTAACAAACCAAGATAAAACTATATTGATAACTATAACAGATGATTATAATTGTGTTTTTGATACCGAACCAAGAAATATCTCTGATTTATTTTACTATACTGTTACACCTAAAGTAGATTTTAAAAACGGAAGTGAAACTCTTTTACTTGTGTATATTGAAAGCTTAGAAGATAATGGTAGCCTGCTGTTAGCAAACCAATATGAATGGTATATAGATTTTAAGAAAGTGCCAGAAGCTACCCACCATTGGTATAGCTTAACCGAGCTTGAACAAAACAAGGATTATAGAATATATGCAAAAATAAAATTTGAAGAAGGCGAATGTGAAGTAACCTCTGATACAGCAATTTTTACTGGTGTTGGAGCAAATACAAAAAATATAAAATTGTTTCCAAACCCTGCCACTACAATTGTAAATTATAACTTTAATAATGAACAAACGGGCAATGTAGATATACAATTATACAACAGTACAGGACAATTAATTAGTACTGAAAGTTTATATAAAAAACACGAAGTACTTGAAGGAAGTTTAGAACTGAACAACTATGTGGCAGGTATTTATATTATTAAATTTATTATTAATGAAAAAGAATATTATGAAAAAATCTGGATTAAATAAAAAAATTATTAGCAAAATTTTGTTGGGGCTATTAATATTTAGCTTAGTAGCAAGTTGTGTAAAAACACAGCAAGAAGGAGGCGGAGACGGAGCAGAAGAAATTAGTAAAAACAAATTAGAGCTTGATAGTATAAACAAAGTTATATCTAAATTAGAGCTACAAATTGATACGATTGTAGATGAAACAAAATTACAAATAACAAAAAAAAAATACAGTATTACTAAAGCACGAAAAATACTTATTGAAAAAAAAATTGAAAAAAAAATTGAAAAATTAAATGAAGAAATTATAACTAAAAATAAAAATTATATTATAGTTATTGTAGTAGTTATCTTCATATCAATAATAATAATCTTAATAATACGTATAA
>JAOZTW010000141.1:6721-9844 GCA_029938985.1 Bacteroidales bacterium
GTCGGTGTGGCTTAAAGCCACGCCGACAGTTTATGTTTGTTCTATTTGATAGCGATGTGTAACTTTACGTTGGTAGCCAATTATCTGTTTACACAGCATTATTGATTTACTATTCCAATTATTTTTCAAATTTTAACATATAAATAATAAAACCATGCCCAAAAAGAAATATATTAGCTCCCTTTTTATTTTATTATTAATTATTAGTTTTTCGTGCGGAAGCAACAAAAACAACGAAGACGACAACACTGTTGACACAATTATTGTTGTGGATAATAATAATGTAGAACGTATAAAAGCCATGAATAATACTTTATCCGACTTAGAACAACATCTTGATAGCATAAAAAACGACAAAAACAGCCTTGCTATTGATACACTAAAAGTAGATATTAGGATACTAAAAGGAAAGTTACAAATAGTAGATTTAAAAGAATCCGATTTTTTAAAACACCAAAAGCAAATAACAGAAATCGATAGTGTTTTAAAAACTCTGTATGAAAAATAGGGCTTTTTTTCGGCATATTTCACAAGTGCGGAAATTTATGAATTATTCAGGTTAATCTTTACACTTATGAAACATGCCTAATTTTTTAAGAACAAAGCCTGAACAGAAAAATAAAAAACAACTATTAAAAAAATTAGATTATGAAAAATAAAAAAATTTATGCAATTATATTGTTTATAATGTTACATATAACTGCTTTTTCTCAATCAGTAAGTGAATTAGATAAGTGTATGAGCTTGCAAGGTACTGCTAAAGAAAATTGTTTATTGAATTTGATAGAGAAATTATTAACAGACAAAATAAAAATGCAAAATGACATAAAAAAAATTACAGTAGATATTGAAAAACAAAAAAATACAATAAATAACTTAAATATAAGTTTGGCACTTATACATATAGATTTGGAAAAATTAAAAATAGACACTATAATGAACGAGCAGTTAAAACAAGACAGCATAAATTTTTTTTTAGAAAAACAAAAACTACTTATTGCCGAGCAAGACACGATAAACAAAAAATTTGTAAGCTACACCGAAAATCTTGGAATGTCTAAAGCTAATATTGCCTACAAAAATAATGCTATGACAATAATTACATTAGCACAATCTTTTTCTTTTGTTGGCGAGACAAAAAAAAAGAAAAATGTATTGTTAAATGAAAACTATAAAGCCAAACAAATACATAAAATTAATTGTTTTATTGATATTAATAAATTGAACAGATTTGATACAATTCCGCCAAGCATAGAAATAGATTTAAGCATGCACAAAGGTGCTACCGAAATAACTTGTGAAAAAATTTTTATAGACCTAAATATGCAATCAGAAAATAAACCATTTTATTTTTATGACTTCAAAAAATTTAAAGAGAACGCAACTTATACTTTTACTATAGAGGTTATAGACTTCCCTTTTTTTGTTCCAACAACTATCTATTGCGAAAAAACTAATTCAATTGTTGAACTAAATAAAGTTATTTATCAAAATATTAGAAAAACAGAAACTTATGATTTTATAAAAAAAAAATAAGTCTTGTTTAATAGTTGCAAAGTTTGGCTACCCACCTAAGGTTGCACATCGCTCTCGCACAAACAATTGTATATAAACTGTTGGCGTGGCTTTAAGCCACACCAACAGTAATTTATTGTCCAACTTTAAACGGGTAGCACAAAGTTTAATGTATTTATGAAAAATGCCAAAAAATAAGACCTAAAAATTTATATTATGAAAATAAAAAAACTTATGCTCTTAGTATTATTTGTAATCTTGTATATTCCAGTTTTTTCTCAACAGGATGATCGTTTGGAGGAATGTATGCAACTTGAAGATAGTGCTATAGATAATTGTTTATTAAATTTGATAGACAGATTAATTACAGAAAATATAAAACTTAAAGTAGAAGTTAAAAGTCTTTATGAAACTGCAGAAAGCCAAAGAAAAACCATAAATGACTTACGAACAAAATTAGCACTTGCAAACAGAGATTTACTAAAAATGAAAGCAGATTTTACTTTGAGTGCAAAACAAAGAGAAGATACAATAGCTTATTATGAAGCACAACAAAAAAAACTTATAGCAATAAATGACACTTTAAATAAAAAATTTATCAGCCACACCGAAAATATTGGTATTACTAAAAATAGGCTTGCCGAAAAAAAAAACACGATGCAAAAGATTGCACTCACACAGTCTTTTTCTTTAAGGGGAGTAAATAACAAAGGAAAAAGCATATTATTAGAAGATAATTATAGAGCCAAACAAATAAAACAAATTAATGTTTTTTTTGATGAGGATGTTTTGAAAGAATTTGAAACAATTCCTAAAACCATTACAGTAGATTTTAAAACAGCGAGAGGAACAGTAGAATTAGAGACTATTACCCATTCAATAGATATGAATTCAATACTTGAACCAGCGTTTTATTCTGATTTCAAAAAATGTACAGAAAACGCAACTTATACTTTTACAATAGAAATTATAGATTACCCTTTTTACGTGCCAACTGTTACGTATGATAAAGAAACAAATACTATTATTCAGGGGCATGATGTTATTTATGAAAATATTGAAATAGAAAAAGCTTACGATTTTAAACCCAAATAAGACAAATTAAAATTTATATTATGAAAATAAAAAAACTTACGATTTTAAACCCCAAATAAGGCAAATTAAAATTTATATTACTAAAGTTTTTGCTTTCATAATAATATAATTATCAGACAATTGTAATTTTACTACAAAAAGATAATATATTAAAAATCAACATATTAATATTCAATAAAAACACTTAATTGGCATAATGTCAGTATTTTACAAGTAGTATTACAAAAAGTTCATTTTATGCAATTTATAAAAAAAACAACATTTTTTATACTTTTGCAAAAAATAAAACATAGCTTTTTATCTAACTTTGTTGATAAAAATGTTATTGTAAATTTATCTATATTTAAAAAAATAGTACATTTTTTTACTCAACTATATGCCAACAGTGCATTGCTGTAGTTGCAGATTTATCTGCTCTGTTACTGCAACTTCAGTTGCAGATAGGCGAATAGGCGACAAAAAAATAGTTGCCAAAATAATATAAACAATATAATGTCGCCATTGCTTGCGATG
>JAOZTW010000758.1 GCA_029938985.1 Bacteroidales bacterium
TGTTTTGAATATCAGATAGTTAATTATTGCTATAAAAGTTTTCCCGACTTTTCAGCAAATCTGCAAATAGCGAGCTATTTAATGATATTTTTGAAAGGACAAAATAAATAAGTAGATTGGATTAGTTATTTTTTTTTCACTTAATTTAATAAAAGAATTGATATTTATGAAATTTTGATAATTTTGCAAAAAATTGTGGTCATGTCTTTATTACAAATAAATTTTAATTTTTCATTTATCGGCATGTTTCAAATAAATGAAAGATAGTTGACACTTTTTGATAAGTTGCCATGTTCTTTATCAGTTGGCACGTGCTTTAGGACGTGGCAACTGATAAAAATGTAAACCATAAATGAAACATGCCCTATAAAGTGAAAAAGAAATAATATATTAATACTAAAATAAAAATATAAAAATATGAAAATATGAAAAAGTATAAATTTAATCCAAAAACTCTAAATTATGAGCAGGTTAAAATACCTCTCAAATACAGACTTTATCTTTTGACAATAAGAATAGTTCCAGGAATTATTATAGGAACATTATTATTCTTTTCCGTTTTTAAATATTTTGTTTTTCCAGACGAAACAAGACTTTTAGAAATTCAACAACGAAAAATTGAAAAATATTTCAAATTAAATACTCAATTAAATTTTGCAACAGAAGATGTTGCGGAATTTTTAAATAATGATAATGAATTGTATCGCCCAATGATTGGTATGGAAATATTACCACAAAATATAAGAGAAGCTGGTGTTGGTGGAGTTGAACGATATAAATATCTTAGGGGCTACGAAAATACAAATGTTATGATACGTTCAAGTTCACATTTAGATTTTATAATCTCGCAACTTCTTATTCAATCGCAATCCTACAGTGTTGTTGTAGAGGAGATTGAAGAACAGAAACGAAGAAAAGTATGTCTCCCTTCAATACGACCGGTAAAATTAGAAAAGATTACAGCCATTGGAACTTTTGGAATGAGAGTTCATCCAATTTTGCGTATTTATAGAATGCACAAAGGAGTAGATTTATGTGCTCCCAAAAACACCGAGATTTATGCCTCGGCAGACGGTAAGGTAATTGAAAATACATACCATCACAGTTTAGGAAACTTTATAAAAATTAAACATGGTTATGGATATATAACTGTTTATGGGCATCTTGAAAAATCATTTGTAAAATATGGGCAACGTGTAAAAAAAGGAGAAAAAATAGCACTTATGGGTAGTACAGGAATTTCAAATGTTGATCATTTACATTATGAGGTTTATAAAAATTATAGAGCAGTTAATCCTTTTAATTATTACTACGACGAACTTACTGATAGAGAATATAAAAGTTTGATAAGTAATAATACTGAGGCAGAAGGATTTCATGTAAGATAAAAAAATTGTAGTTTTTAAAAAATATCTATTTATTTGTTAGCTCTTGAAATTTTAGAATTATAGATTACTATTGTAACCGAGTTTTTAAGATTTCAAAATAATACAAAAATTTATACTTATAAAACATGCCAAAAAAAATCAAATTTATTTTAAAAAACAAACAAATGTCAGATTATAAGCTATTTATAATTTGTTCAAAACAGCTTATTCCACATAAAAAAAACAGTCTTTAAGATTGTAACTTACAAAGAATTAAAAGATGAAAAAAAAGAAAGATAGAAAACCGCCAAGTATTTACAAATTAGTTGTGTATAATGAATCGTCACTAAATGAGCTGTTTAATTTTAAATTAACCAAAGCAAATATTTTCACATATTTTGGATTGTTTACAATAATTCTCCTTTTTATTTCGGTATTGCTTCTTATATTTACACCCCTAAATCGCTTTCTTCCCAGATATCAAGATGTTTCATTACGTGCTCAAATAGAGGAAAATAGAATTAATTTAGATTCTCTACACGAAGAACTTATTATTAGAGATATATATTTTCAGAATATAAAAAACATTGTTGAAGGCAAGGAACTAAAAACAATAGACAATGCTATTGATAGCACTTTTAAATCTCCAGAAGAAACAGCATTTACAAAATCAAAACACGATTCTATTTTAAAAGAACTAATTCAGCAAGAAGAAGACCTTTATTTAACTATGGTTGACGACAATATTCCTGTAACTGGAGTTGATAAAATGGATTTTAACAACCCACTAACTAATGGAATGGTATCAAGTGAGTTTGACGCAAAAGAAGGACATTATGCTGTTGATTTAGTTGCTAAAAAAGATGCTCCTATTTTGGCAACTTTAGGTGGTACAGTAATTTTTGCATCTTGGAGCGTAGAGACAGGACATGTAATTCAAATACAACACGACAATAGCATTGTATCAATATATAAACATTGTTCAAAATTATTAAAAGTACAAGGACAGACTGTAAATGCAAGAGAACCAATAGCAATAATTGGAGATTCTGGCGAACTTTCAACTGGTCCACATTTGCACTTTGAACTTTGGCATAGTGGAACACCATTAAATCCTGCAGACTATATTGTGTTTTAATTTAAAGTAAAGATTTAAAATTGTTAAAATATTCATTTACAGGAGTAAACTCAAACTGTAATAATTTTAATGCCTTAGTGAAAAAGAAAAAATAACTACCCCCAATATACTTGTTTATTTTGCCCTTTTAAAAATTTTAAAATATCATTAAATAGCTCGCTATTTGTAGATTTGTTAAAATAATAAAAGAACAAAAAAACGGTGTATCTTGGAGTTACTTATTATTTCATTTTCACTTA
>JAOZTW010000759.1 GCA_029938985.1 Bacteroidales bacterium
TTCCTGAATTAAATTGACGACACAAAGCCCGAACCCGATATGCTCAACTAAAAAATCAACAAATAAAGTTCATTTAAGTAATAGCAGATTAATAAAAAACACAAAATGAATAATTTACAAATATTAAAACAATTAGAAAAACAATTGAATATTAAATTTGAAAAAATTGATATTAATAAAACAGATTATGGCTATTCACCTGGAACAACAACTAATTATTCAACAGATTTTAACAATAATATTATTGCTATACAAATTGAGAATATTATTATTGAAGATATATCCTTAATTGGAGAATTGTATAAGTTGAAAGAACTTTGTTTAACAGGAAATGAAATAACTGATATTTCTACATTAGAAAACCTAAAAGAGTTAAAAGAACTTTATTTACATCATAATCAAATAAAAAATATTTCTGCATTAAAAAATCTAAATAAACTTGAAATTATTATTTTAACTGATAATCAATTAAAAGATATTTCTGTATTAACAGATTTAACACAAATTAAAGTATTGTATTTAGATTTTAATCAAATAGAAGATATTTCTGCATTAGAAAACTTAATACTAATTAATAACTTAAATTTAAGTTTTAACAAAATAAAAGACATAAGACCATTGCAAGATTTAAAAGAAATAGAATATATTGAATTAATAGAAAATCAAATAGAAGATATTTCTGCCATAAAAACATTATTTCTCAATGGCAAATTTTCTTATGATATTGATGATAATCCATTAAAATACCCACCAAAAGAAATAATAAAACTTGGGAAAGAAGCGATAAATGAATATTTTGAGCATACCAAAAAAGGAACAACTATTTTACAAGAAGCTAAACTAATAATTATTGGTGAAGCAGGAGCAGGTAAAACTACTTTTGCTAAAAAGATATTAAACCCTAATGCCAAAATGCCAAAACCCGAAGATACAACACGTGGTATCAATGTGCATAATTGGTCTTATGAAGAGTTAAAGACTAAAACTTTTAATGCGAAATTATGGGATTTTGGCGGTCAGGATATTTATCACGGCACTCATCAATTTTTTTTTAGTGATAAATCGCTTTATGTTTTACTTGCTGATACAAGAGAACAAAAAACGGATTTTAATTATTGGTTAAATACAGTTGAACAGCTTACAGGAGAAAATAGTCCACTGATTATTTTATTAAATAAAAAACAAAATCATCGTTGGAAAATAAATAAAATAGGATTAAAAAAAAGGTTTGGAAACATTATACGTAAAATAATTACTATTGATTTATCTAATTCTTCTGAAATACCGGAACTTCAAAATACTATAAAAAATCAAATTAGTAATCTGCCTCAAATCGGATATTTTTTACCGGCTACATGGGTAGAAGTCCGACAAAAATTGACAAAAATTGACAAAAAGTTTATAAGTTATGAACAATTTAGAAATTTATGTAAAGAAACTGGAATTATAAATAAGCAAGTTATAGAAAATATGAGTAAACTATTTTCAAACATTGGTATTTTTACTCATTTTACTGATGATTTTTCAAGTTTACAAGACATTATTTTTCTCGACTCAAATTGGCTAACAGAAACTGTTTATCTTTTATTAAATAATGAAAAAGTTGAAAAAAAATATGGGAGAATTACAACACAGGATATAAAAGAAATTTGGCAAGATGAAGTATATTTTGAAATAAATAAATTTATAGAGCTTCTTAAAAAATTTAGTCTAATATATAAAATAAATGGAAGTAATAATTACATTGTCCCCGAGCATTTATCCGAAGAACAACCTTATGAAGAATGGCAATTTTCCGAACAAAACAGTATTTATCAATTTCGGTATTTATTTGATAATTATATGCCCAAAGGAATAATGGCAAAACTTATAGTCGCATTACATCAATATATTTATGATGATAAACTCGTTTGGACACGCGGAATTAATATTGCTAATTCTATAAAAAATCCTGATACTTTTGCAGAAATTATTGAAACTTATGGTAGAGAATACCGATTTGACATAAAAATTCATGGAAAAAAAACAGCAGATTTATTGCAAACAATAATTTACCATTTCGATAGAATTTTAAAACCGTTCAAAAAACTCACACACGAAAAACTTGTTCCTTGTAATTGTGATAGTTGCAAAACAAATAAAAATCCCTACTTTCATGAATATTCGGATTTACTGGAAAGAAAGAAAAATAAAAAACAAACAATTGAATGTCGCAAAAAACCCTATATAGATGTAGATATTAATGAATTATTATTTGGCATAAATTTTACAAGCATAAAAAGCTTACTTATAAATATGAAATTTAATGAATTTGAAGAAGTAATATCTCAAAAATTTTCTGACATTTCATATCAAATTCACAAAGAAAAAGTTACAGAGAGCTACTTTCACAGTGTGCTTCACACGATATTATCTGAAAATGGTTTAAAACCTGTATCGGAAGAAAGCACAAATGACGGTAGAGTTGATTTACATTTTACAATAGGATATACTAAATATTTATTTGAATTAAAAAAAGATACAACGGCAGATGATGCTTTAAATCAGATATTTGAAAAACGATATTATAAAAAATTTCAAAGAAACTTTGAAAAAATAATTCTTGTGGGAATAAATTTCAGTTCACAAAAACGCAATATAGACGGAATAAAGTTTATATTAGATAAAAAAGAATAAAAGAGCATATCATTTGCTTGGTTGTCAGTGTTTTTGTGGTGTTTTTAGGTGTGCTTCGCACAA
>JAOZTW010000142.1:0-5174 GCA_029938985.1 Bacteroidales bacterium
AATAATCAATGCTTTAATGTTCTGGTAAAAAGTTTTCCCGACTTTTCAGTAATATAATAATTTATATCTATTAAAAACTCCAAATATTTTGGCGTTTTTCACGAGTGTCAAGTTCAAGGCTTTTTTGAAATATTAGAATTAAAGTTTACCTTTGTAAATGAGTATTTTAATATTTCAAAAGTAACGAAAAAATTGATACTCGTGAAAAACGCCAATATTTTAGTTATTTTTTCTTTTTCACTTAGAACTATTGGGGGGGCAAATTTAATAATTTTATTTGAATAAACAAAAAGATATATTTACTGTAATTTCGCAAATACAATAAACAAGTCAAATTAATTTATACAAATAAGGTATATTAAAAAAAAAAAATAACTATTTAAACTTGTTCTTTTTGTTTTATCATCCTCAATAAACATGCAAATATCCTGATATTTATATTTATTGAATTGTTAAAAACAAAAATAAGTTCATTTAAATTTGTCAATTATTTATTTTAATAGGCATAAAAAACTTTAGTTTTTAATATTGCTGAAAAGTTTCCCGACTTTTCAGCAATTACTTATATTCAAGAGTATCTATTATCCTTATAAGTTGATATTGAGTTGTTATGAATACTCTAATATTAATATTTTTTAGAAATACTGAAATTTAGAATAAAAAAATTGATATTTATATTTTTTATATTATCTTTGCCCCCAGAAAAAAATGTAATTCATAATATATAAAGTGTAGTTATGTCAAAAAATACAGGAAAAATTGTCCAAATAATAGGACCAGTTATTGATGTTAGTTTTGAAAATGCCGGTAAAAATATTCCAAATATTTATGATGCTTTGGAAATTATTAGACCAAACGGCGACAAATTAGTAGTTGAATGTGAGCAACATATTGGCGAAAATACCGTGAGAACTATTGCAATGGATTCAACCGATGGGTTGAAACGTGGAATGGATGTAATACCAACAGGTAAACCAATTACAATGCCAGTTGGCGAGAAGATTAGAGGAAGATTAATCAATGTAATTGGAGAGGCAATTGATGGAATTGGAGAATTGGATAAAACAGGTGGATACCCAATCCACACTGAAGCCCCTGAATTTAAAGAATTATCTACCGAAGCGGAAGTTCTTTTTACAGGAATAAAAGTAATAGACTTAATTGAACCTTATTCCAAAGGAGGAAAAATTGGTTTGTTTGGTGGTGCTGGTGTAGGCAAAACCGTACTTATTATGGAGCTCATCAATAATATTGCTAAGGGATATGCAGGAATGTCTGTTTTTGGTGGTGTTGGCGAGCGTACTCGTGAAGGAAATGACCTTTTGAGAGAAATGCTTGAATCTGGCGTTATGACTTACGGAAAAGAATTTTTGGAAGAGTTAGAAAAAAATGGCGGCTGGGATTTATCTAAGGTAGATAAAGAAGCATTAAAAACATCAAATGTATCAATGGTTTTTGGTCAGATGAACGAACCTCCTGGAGCAAGAGCAAGAGTAGCACTTTCTGCACTCGCAGTTGCTGAGTATTTTAGAGATGGAGAAGGACAAGGAGCAGGAAACGATATTCTTTTATTTATTGATAATATTTTCCGTTTCACTCAAGCTGGTTCTGAGGTGTCTGCACTACTTGGGCGTATGCCTTCGGCAGTAGGTTACCAACCAACACTCGCTACCGAAATGGGAGAAATGCAAGAACGAATTACGTCAACAAAAAGAGGTTCTATTACTTCTGTTCAAGCAATATATGTACCTGCCGATGACCTTACCGACCCTGCACCAGCTACAACATTTGCCCACTTAGATGCAACAACGGTTTTGAGTCGTAAAATAGCAGAGCTTGGAATATATCCAGCTGTTGACCCACTTGATTCTACTTCTCGTATTTTAACAAGAGATGTTGTAGGAGATGAACATTACAAATGTGCCCAAGATGTAAAAGAAATTCTACAAAGATATAAAGAATTACAAGACATTATTGCCATACTTGGGATGGAGGAATTGTCGGAAGAGGACAAGCTTGTTGTTCACCGAGCAAGACGTGTACAACGTTTTCTCTCACAACCATTCCATGTTGCAGAAGCATTTACAGGTCTCAAAGGAGTACTTGTTTCGATTGAAGACACTATAAAAGGTTTCAACATGATTCTTAATGGAGAAGTTGACAAATATCCTGAAGCCGCTTTCCAACTTGTAGGAACAATTGAAGAAGCTATTGCTAAAGGCGAAAAAATAATTCAAGAAGCAAACAATTAATAATGTCTTTTTTTAATCAGGTTAATATTTAAGTGAAAAAGAAATAATAACAAAGCTCAATTTACTTGTGTATCATGAAGTTACTTATTATTTCATTTTCACTAATTAAATATTGATAATTATACCTTAAACATTAATATAAAATGACTGTAGAAATAATATCACCAGAAAAAATTTTATACACAGGTAGTGTCCATTTAGTTCAAGTACCAGGAAGTTCTGGTTCGTTTGAGATAATGAAGAACCATGCACCAATAATTTCTTCACTTGAAGCGGGAAGTATAAAAGTTATTACAGACAAAGGAGCACAACATTTTTTTGAAACAAAAGGTGGATTTGTAGAATTGCAAAAAAATAAAATATCTATTCTTGTAGAATAGATAACTCTTTTCAAAACATTCATAAAAACACAAAATATCGCATTATAAAAAGTTCATTTACTGGTATAAACATAAATTGTAAGAGTTTTTGAGGTCTTTGATTTTGATTTTTTATGGGAGTCCTTTAAAATGTCATGTTCAAGGCTTTTTTGAAATATTAGAATTAAAGTTTACCTTTGTAAATGAGTTTTTTAAAAATTACAAGAGTTACAAAGAGATTGATATTTTTAAAAATATTGAATAAACATTATAAGTACCCATACAAAAGTTTTTATACATTTGTATTTCTTTAATCTATTGGTTTATAGTGATATAAATGTATCATTGAATAATTGTATCATTCCTTACTTAATTATTAAATACTATAGCCACATAAAATCGTAAATTTTGAAAAAAACAGCTTTATATTAAAAAGAAACTTTCAAAAAGCACTATTTTTATGTGGCTATTTATTTTGAGAACCACATAAGTAGTTATACTAAAGTAAATTAGATTCTATAATTTTATATATTATTTTTGTAAAGAATTAGAGTCCTCATTTGTTTTATTTTACATATCCTCGCCGTAAAAGACGAGAGTAATTGAAAAAAACTTCTTTAAAAGCAACGTTTATATACAATTATCTACTTACCAAAGTAATAATATGATTTCAAAAATTGAAATAAAAAATTTTAAATTGTTTGAAAACACAACTGTTGAGCTTGATGATGCTACCATTTTTACAGGTGGTAATAATTCAGGAAAAACCACTGTTTTGCAAGCTATATTGTTGTGGAACACAGCAGTAAATACGTTTATTAATTATTTTCCAAATAAAACAAAAATTAAAATTGGAAAAGAAAATATTTTTCAAATACAAATACTTGATTTAAAAGATTTATGGAATAATAAATATTATAATAAAGAATTATATTACAAACACAAAAATATTGAAATAGCTTTATTTATTAGAAATAAAAAATACAATTTAACTTTTTCGTATAATGATGAATTTTCAATGTACTGCAAATCTGATATTTTGCTGTCTAAGGATAAAAATATTAAAGATTTGAATATTAAATTTGTAAATTCAGTAACAGGAACAGTTAAAAACGAACTTATGTATGCTACAAAAAAAACAAGTATTGATACTTTTGTTGCACAAAATCGTTCACCCGAAATTATTAGGAATTTATGTTATCAAATAGTTGTGTTAGACGAGATAGAAAAAACCAACAATTGGCAACAAATAGTTGAATACATACATAAATTGTTTAATGTAAAATTTTCAAGCCCTAAATCAGTAGCTGGAAACGAATTAAGACTTTATTTTACCGAAAACAACACTGAATTAGAACTACTTTATGCAGGAACAGGATTGCTTCAAACTTTGTTTTTACTTGCTTTTTTTTATTATAATAAAAAATCAATTTTACTTTTAGACGAACCAGAAGTACACTTAGAACAACTACGAATAAGTCAATTATGGGCTATAATTGAGGACTTTAAGGAAAAAAATATAATAAAACAAATAATAATTGTAACACATTCTTCTACATTGTCCAGTTTTGCTATTTCCAAAACAAAAATCCCTGCTTCCAAAAAATCGTTACAAACAATTATTGATAAACAAACTATCAAAATTAAGGAAAGTAACCGAACTATGTATAAAAATATTTTAAGCAAGTACAGTTTAGAACATTATTTTTATGCCCTAAAATACAAATATGTAGTATATTTAGAAAGTATAACCGATTTGCAAATTCTTAAACAATTTGCAAAAAAATTGCAACATGAAATATATAAGCTAAATTTTAATTATTATTTTATTAAAGATAATGAAAAAACACAAATAGATACTATAATCAAAAACAAATCAGGTTTTTATAAAGATAAATACGATGAACATTTTAAAGCCATGCTTGATTGTGAACCTAAATTTAAAGGACTTGCAATTATTGATAGTGACGGCAAGTTAAAACAAAATATGATTGACAGAGGTTTAAAAATAATACATTGGAAAAAATATGAAATTGAAAGTTATTTTATTTATCCATCTGTTATAAAAAAATATGTT
This sequence comes from Bacteroidales bacterium, assembly GCA_029938985.1. Classification (GTDB taxonomy): domain Bacteria; phylum Bacteroidota; class Bacteroidia; order Bacteroidales; family JAOZQN01; genus JAOZQN01. The sequence goes on from JAOZTW010000142.1 coordinate 4,689, forward strand.
AAAAATTATTTTGATAAAAAAAATAAACCTAAATATTTTGATTATTTTAATGATATTTTAAATCAACATATTAAACAAAAAATTTTTCTTAATGATGAAAAATTGTCAAATGTTTATTTTGAAACAAATTTAAAACAAATTTTTGATACCTGGTCAAAACAAAATAAAATTAAACACAGTAAATTTCTACAAGATATAATAACTGATTTTAATAATAAATATCCACAAAACAAAATTTTACTTGCAAAAATTGATTTTAACTTATTAATTGATTATTTGAAAAAAGAAGATATTGACAACGAAGTTACAGAAAAATTAGATTCAATTTATGAAATAATACGAGATGCACCTCCCTTTGAAAATGTCTTTAGACATAATATAGACTCTAAACTTCGAGAAGACTCTAAACTTCGAGAAGACTCTAAACTTGAAGAAGACTCTAAACTTGAAGAAGACTCTAAACTTGAAGAAGACTCTAAACTTGAA
>JAOZTW010000142.1:5410-9809 GCA_029938985.1 Bacteroidales bacterium
TCTAAACTTCGAGAAGACTCTAAACTTCGAGAAGACTCTAAACTTGAAGAAGACTCTAAACTTGAAGAAGTTTCTATACCAAAATATACTATAAAGAAAGATTTTGATTATTTATTAGATATAATAAATAAATCACATAACAATCCGAAACGTGAACGATTAGAAAAAATACTAATTAACATAAGTGATACTAATTTTATTTCAAAAAATTACTTTTTTAACTTAGATGAAAGTTATTCAAATAGTATTTTTGAACAAGATAAAGACTCACTGAGAAAGATAGGAATTGACTTTAAATACCATAAATCTAAAAATAAATACGAAGTAAAATATAAAAAACTATAAATATGAAAAAAAATATAATTCTAATTTTTATTATTACAATGTTTGCATACACAAACAATTATGCACAAAATGGAGGATCTGTAAGTGGCAATATTCAACTAAATATGCAAACCTACACAAAAGACACAATTATTGGTGCAGAAGAAACCCCCGAGAAAGTATTAATGAATTCCTATGCGAATATTAATTACATAAATGGGAATTTTAAAGCAGGTTTTAGATACGAAGGTTATTTTAACCCACTTCAAGGTTTTGATGCTAAAAATGATGGTTATGGAATTCCATACAAATACGCATCATATAGTATAGATGGTTTTGATTTTACTGTTGGTAATTTTTACGAACAGTTTGGTAGTGGTTTGATATTTAGAAGTTATGAAGATAAAAACATTGGCTACGACAATGCTATGGAAGGAATAAGAGTGAAAGCAAATATATATAAAGGTGTGTACTTAAAAGGAGTAATTGGCAGACAAAGGTATGCTTTTAGTAAAAACGAAAATGGGTTTTCAAATGTTATAAACAAAGGTCTTGTGAGAGGAATTGATGGTGATTTTTCGGTAAATGAAATGTTTGATAAATTAACGGATAAAAAAACAAGAGTTACATTTGGAGGTGGTTTTGTTAGTAAATTTCAAAAAGAGCAAACACAATATGTAACAGTAAATGATACCACACTTCAATTAGATATTCCTGAAAATGTAGCAGCAACTACTGGTAGATTAAATATTTCACGTGGAGGTTTTTTTCTTTCAGGAGAATATGCTTACAAATTTAACGACCCTTCGGCAGACAATAATTATATCTACAAAAATGGTGAAGCACTTTTAATAAACGCATCTTATTCACAAAAAGGAATTGGCATTTTTTTATCAGCTAAAAGAATTGATAATATGAGTTTTCGCTCTGACAGAACAGCAAGTTTGAAAGATTTAAATATTAACTATATACCAGATATTTCTAAAAATCATACCTACTCACTTGCGGCAATGTATCCCTATGCAACTCAATTAAATGGAGAAATAGGTTTTCAAACAGAAATTAATTATAAAATAAAGAAAAAAAGCTTATTAGGAGGAAAATATGGAACATCTATTGCTCTAAATTATTCGCAAGTAAATAGTATAAATAAAAAAGCTCTTTCAGAAAATATTGAAATAAGTGAAAAAGGTACACTTGGATATAAAGCCGACTTTTTTGATATTGGAGATGAAATATACTATCAAGATTTTAGTGCACATATTAGTAAAAAAGTAAATAAAAAATTCAAATTTGAACTAATATATCAATATCAAACATTTAATATTGCGGTTGTAAGAGGTGAAGCTGGTTTTGAAGATATATATGCAAATATTGGTGTTTTAGATTTTACATATAAGTTGGCAAAAAAACACGCATTAAGATTTGAATTTCAAGGATTGTTTACCGAACAAGATATGGGAGACTGGGCAATGGCTCTTATAGAATACTCGGTATCACCACATTGGTTTTTTACTGCAACAGACCAATATAATTATGGAAATGAAGACGAAGATTTAAAAATTCACTATTATAATGTGGCTTTTGGTTACAAAAAAAATTCAACAAGATTACAGTTTGGTTATGGAAAACAACGTGAAGGAGTAGTTTGCGTTGGAGGTATTTGTCGTTCATTACCAGCAACAAACGGTTTTATGTTCACTATTAATAGCAGTTTTTAAATTGATGTAAATATTAAACTATTCACAAAAAGTTAAATAATTCCCAGCACTCGACAGGTGTTTTTTACCTATCATTTTATTAAGGAATGATACAATTATTCAATGGTTCAATGATACAATTATAATGTTATAAAAAAGCAGTTGGAATAAAACCATATTATTATGAAGCATGGTATAATATGGGTTTTTTATATTTACAAAATAGAGATTTAGAATTAGCAGAAAAAAACTTGTTAAAATCAATAGAATTAGGAAGTAAAGATTTAGGTAATATGAATTTGGGGCATGTTTATTTAGCAAAAAAAGAAACAAAAAAAGCATTAGAATGTTACAAAAAAAGTATTAATAATTTTTCGAATAAAGAAGAGTTTTTAAAAGGTTTTGATGATGATTATCAATATTTAGAACAATATGGTTTAAATAAAAAAACTCATGAAAAAATAAGAAAAAAAATAATGGCTTTTTGATTTTTCTTTTTACTTATTAAAAGTAGAACAATTTTGATTTTCAACAACTTCTCGTGGCAAGCGTGGACGCTTGCCGCATAGCTGTTTATGCCTAAAGCGTCCACGCTTTACAGGAGTTTTGTCGTCTAACTTTTATGGTGTAAGCTAATTTTTTAATTCGATAAAACCAAATTTTATTCACTATACAATGAAAAGAAAATTTAACGAAACTGGTTTGTGTGTGCAAAATAAGCACTACATGGTGGACATGAATGAAACAGTTATGGAAATTTTTGAAGGATTTATTGAGCATGGCGAATATTTTTCTATACTTGGTGGTAGGCAGTTTGGAAAAACTACCACTATTGATTTGTTATCTAAAATAATACGAAAACGAAATGATTATTTGTTAATTGAAACAAGTTTTGAAGGTATTGGAGATAATATATTTGATAATGAAAAAACTTTTAGTAAGGGCTTTTTAAAAATCCTTTATTATGACACCGAACTACTTGATAAAGAACTTGCCGAAGAATTTAATAATGCTTCGGAGCAGGTAGAAGATTTTAAATCACTATCAAAATTTATAAGCGATTTTGCTAAGAGCAAACAAGCCAAAGTAGTATTGATTGTAGATGAGGTAGATAAATCATCTAACAGTCAGATATTTTTACATTTTTTGGGCATGTTGCGAGACAAATATTTGAGTAGAAACAAAAAGCGAGATTTTACTTTTCATTCAGTAGTTCTTGCTGGTGTTCACGATATTAAAACAATAAAAGCACAATCTTTGTCAAATAAAACAACGAGTTTGAACAGTCCTTGGAATATTGCTGCCGAACTAAATGTAGATTTGAGTTTTAAGGCGTATAAAATAGAAACAATGCTCAACGATTTTTTGACAGAGAACACAAATGTTGATATTGCAAAAAAAGAAATTTCCGAAAAATTATTCTATTATACAAACGGCTATCCTTACTTGGTGAGTAAAATGTGCAAAATTATTCACGAAGACATTATTAAAAAACGAGAAGATAAAAATTGGTATTTAAAAGATGTTGAAACTGCTTTTAAGATAATAACTTATGCGGGCTATACTACTACTTTGTTTGATAGTAATGCCAAAAATTTGCAAAACAACAAGAGCTTATATAGATTTATTTATGAAATTCTTTTTGGTAACCGAGAAAAAAGTTTTGTAATAAACGACCAATTAGTTTATCTATCTAAAACTTATGGACTTATAAAAAATGAAAATGGTAAATGTAAAATTCATAATCCTATTTTTAATCAGCGAATTTACGATTTAATACTTTCAATAATAGACAACTCTGGCAATTTTAAAACAATTTATCCTCACGATGAGTATTACAAAAATAGAGATATTGATTTAGAATATATTTTACTTCGTTTTCAAAACTTTTTTAAAGAAAATTATTCACATACAGATAAAAAATTTATAGAGCGAGAAGGCAGATTAATTTTTTTAAGTTATTTACAACCAATTATTAACGGCAAAGGATATGTTTTTAAAGAACCTACGGTTGGAAACGAACGCCGTATGGATTTGGTTGTAACTTACAACGAAAAAATATATATTATTGAACTTAAGATATGGCGAGGCGAAAAATATCATCAAAAAGGCATTACACAACTAAGCGAATACATGGATACATGCTCGCTCAAAAAAGGATATTTACTTATTTTTAATTTTAATAAAAATAAAGAATTTAAAAATGAAATTATAAAAATTAATAATAAAGAAATTTTTGCAGTTTTCACTTAGTGAAAATGAAATAATAAGTAACTCCAGGATACGCCGTTTTTTTGTTCTTTTATTATTTAAACAAATTTGCAAATAGCGAGCTATTTAATGATATTTTTAAATTTTTAAAAGGGCAAAATAAA
>JAOZTW010000760.1 GCA_029938985.1 Bacteroidales bacterium
ACATGATATTTTTTATATCATTTGTTTTTACTGGGCATGCCTGTAGTTGCAACTTTAGTTGCAGATTCGATGCTTTGCTCGGATAAACTTTACTTTGAGCAAAGCCCAGAGTCTGCAACTGAAGTTGCAACTACAGCAAGCAATTGCGACCTAATATTTTGTATTTTGATAAATTTTTATAAAAATTTGATAAAACAAATAAATTATACTACATTTGCATTAATAAAAAGAAAATATGTAAACATTTTAAAAAACTATCCAATACTGAATAGTTTGAATTATAAAAAAATAGAAAATGGAAATTAAAGCAGAACAAAAAGTTAATGTAGGTTCAATAATTGAAGCCTTTAGAAAAATCCATGCTGGCTTGGATATAAAATATTTATCAGAAGTAGAAAAACAAATGGCACTTATTATGCCCACTCCCGAAAGTGAAGTTGTTACTATGCCTGGCTATGCCCAACCCGAAAATAAAATGTCGATTGCCTTTTTTGTTTCCAAACCTTTAGAAGCAGAAAAATCAAAGGAGTTGAAATTTATGGAAATAATAACCGCATTAATGTTAAAATCAGATGTTGATAAATTGATACGTGTAAATAGATGTATAAATCATGTAGAAAAAAAAGGGACAAAATACAAAATTGATGGTACATATACAGAATACAATGATGAACTTGAAAACTATTTATTTTATTTATTTATCTCAAAAACATAATAAAAATGCGAAAAGAAGCAAGACGTGGACGCTGCGAAAAATGTGGTGTAGATTTTTATATACATGCACATCATGTAAAATCAAAATCTATTTTTGGAAAAGGAGAGACCGTAGATTTGTGTCCTAATTGTCATACACATTTTCATGAATATAGTAATCTAAACACCAAAAACCCAAAAGATGCTAATGAAGCAGATGTGATATGGAAAAAATGGTTAATGAAAGTTGTAGTAGCCTGTTTTATTGTGGGTTTGTTGGTATTGTTTGGTAATTGGATTTTCTAAATCAAATTATTAGAAAATGAATTTTTTAAATAGTTTTAAATAAATAAAAAAATAGAAAATGGAAGTTAAATCCGAACAAAATGTTAATGTAGGTTCAATAATTGAAGCATTTAGAAAAATCCATGCTGGCTTGGATATAAAATATTTATCAGAAGTAGAAAAACAAATGGCACTTATTATGCCCACTCCCGAAAGTGAAGTTGTTACTATGCCTGGCTATGCCCAACCCGAAAATAAAATGTCGATTGCCTTTTTTGTTTCCAAACCTTTAGAAGCAGAAAAATCAAAGGAGTTGAAATTTATGGAAATAATAACCGCATTAATGTTAAAATCAGATGTTGATAAATTGATACGTGTAAATAGATGTATAAATCATGTAGAAAAAAAAGGGACAAAATACAAAATTAATGGCACATATACAGAATACAATGATGAACTTGATGACTATTTATTTTATTTATTTATCTCTAAAACATAATAAAAATGCGAAAAGAAGCAAGACGTGGTGAATGTGAAAAATGCGGAAACGAATTTTATGTACACGCACATCATGTAAAATCAAAATCTATTTTTGGAAAAGGAGAGACCGTAGATTTGTGTCCTAATTGTCATACACATTTTCATGAATATAGTAATCTAAACACCAAAAACCCAAAAGATGCTAATGAAGCAGATGTGATATGGAAAAAATGGTTAATGAAAGTTGTAGTAGCCTGTTTTATTGTGGGTTTGTTGGTATTGTTTGGTAATTGGATTTTCTAAATCAAATTATTAGAAAATGAATTTTTTAAATAGTTTTAAATAAATAAAAAATACAGGGTTTGTTCATGAAAAAAACAATGTCTTAATTAAGTTTTTCTTTAAATTAAATAATATTAATTAATTAAACAGAAATGTAAACTCCAAGCTCCAGCTTGGAGAAACGTAGAATAATTGTAAACACTTTATGCAAATTACTTGATTGGTAGCTTATTCGCTGATTCTCCAAGCAGGAGCTTGGAGTTACTTTTTTATGAACAAACCCTGATAAAAAATAGAAAATGGAAATTAAAGCAGAACAAAATGTTAATGTAGGTTCAATAATTGAAGCCTTTAGAAAAATCCATGCTGGCTTGGATATAAAATATTTATCAGAAGTAGAAAAACAAATGGCACTTATTATGCCCACTCCCGAAAGTGAAGTTGTTACTATGCCTGGCTATGCCCAACCCGAAAATAAAATGTCGATTGCCTTTTTTGTTTCCAAACCTTTAGAAGCAGAAAAATCAAAGGAGTTGAAATTTATGGAAATAATAACCGCATTAATGTTAAAATCAGATGTTGATAAATTGATACGTGTAAATAGATGTATAAATCATGTAGAAAAAAAAGGGACAAAATACAAAATTGATGGTACATATACAGAATACAATGATGAACTTGAAAACTATTTATTTTATTTATTTATCTCAAAAACATAATAAAAATGCGAAAACTAAGAGTGATGTGTGAAAACGTACACAAACAAGTTCGTTTTTGAACGAACAACAAATAATAAATATCAGGTTTACTGTAGTTGCAACTCTCGTTGCAGGATACGATGATTTGCTCGGATAAATTTCACATTGAGTAAAACCCAGATACTGCAACGAGAGTTGCAGTAACAAAGCAGATAAATCTGCAACTACAGCACGCCCTTTTTTTGCTCAATATAAAATTTATCCGAGCAAAGCCCAGAGTCTGCAACTGAAGTTGC
>JAOZTW010000143.1 GCA_029938985.1 Bacteroidales bacterium
ATTAATTTAAAGAAAAACAGCGGCTTAATTAAGGCTTATTTTTTTTATGAACAAATCCTGAAAATTATTAATAAATATCTAAATTAATTAAATTAAATTTATACTTTTGTATTTTTAAAGTTTTATACTTCATAAGTAGCTAAGTGAAAATATAAAATTGAAATATGATACTTTTAAAAAGTTTCTAAACTTATTATTTTAAATTTATAACTTATTTAAAAATGACAAAAATACCACCTCCAGAAATAAATGAGCTTATTGATAAATTGGGAAATCTAAATTTTATTGATAATAATTTACTTGTAAAAATTATTGAAAAATTAAAAATTACAGAAGAAAGTCTTTTACAATATGCGGTTTACAATCATAAACCAGACGAAAGTTATGGAAGAAGGCGGATATATAGAGCAAATAATTTTGAAATATTTGTAATGTCTTGGATGCCTGGCGATTTTACTGCCATTCATAATCATGGTCATTCTGAGTGGGGAATAGTATATTTTCTTGGAAATGCACTACATCGTTCATACGAGTCGGAAGAAAATAAATTGAAACTAACTAAGACAGAAATTATTCCAATAGGTACAATTGCTCCAGTTTGTGGCAACTTAACTCACTCAATGGGAAATTCGACAGACAAACCATTTATCACACTTCATATTTATGGTTCAAATTCGTATGAAGGAATAATAACCGAAGATTCTAAAATTTTTGATGTTAATAATAACAGAATTATCACAACAACAGGACCTGCTTATATTAACATGAAAGAGGAATATTGCAAAAATATTGATACAGGAATTGAAACAGACGAAAATACAAAAAAAGATTTTGATAAATTAATAAGTCAAAGCAATTAAGTGAAAAAGAAAAATAAATACAGTAAGGCATATTAAAACAAATAGTTAAATACAATATTTGTTAGAATAAATAGAATATCTGAATTATATTTTGTAATTCTTAATATTAATTCTAATTTTACAGTCAAATTTATACGAGACATTAATAAAATTTGGCGTTTTTCATAAGTGTAAAGTACAAGGCATTTTTATTTTTTAAATACCGCAGTTTACTATTGTAAATGAGGATTTTAAAATAATTAAAATAACGCTGTAATTTGCATTTATGAAAAATGCCTAAAATTTTAAAATCATAGGTTAAAAAAAATTATTAAAATACTAAGTTACAGCAATAAATACAAACTATAATAATTTTAGGCGTTTTTCACGAGTATCAATTTTTTCGTTACTTTTGAAATATTAAAATGCTCATTTACAAAGGTAAACTTTAATTCTAATATTTCAAAAAGGTTTGAACTTGACACTCGTGAAAAACGCCTAAATTTTAAGAACTTTGACACATTGAGTTTTTTTGAAAACTCTTAAAATAATTATTAAAAACAAAAAAAATGGAATTTAAAACACTACAAGCAGGAGTTTTATCAGGAAATGATGTTCAAAAACTTTTTGAGATAGCAAAAGAAAATAATTTTGCTATTCCTGCAGTTAATATTGTTGGTTCTCACTCTGCTAATGCAGTTTTAGAAGCTGCCGCAAAAGTTAATTCACCCGTAATTATTCAACTTTCGAGTGGAGGTGCACAATTTTTTGCAGGAAAATCACTTCCGAATGAAATGAACTATGCACAAGTAATGGGCGGAATAGCTGGAGCAGTTCATATCAATTTACTTGCCGAAGCTTATGGAGTTCCTGTTATTCTTCACACAGACCATGCCGCAAAAAAACTGTTGCCTTGGATAGACGGTTTGCTTGACGCAGGAGAAGACCATTTTGAACAATACGAAAAACCACTATTTAGTTCTCACATGCTTGATCTTTCGGAAGAAACTTTGGAAGAAAATATATCTATTTGTGAAAAATATTTATACCGCATGAGCCAAATAGGTATGACACTTGAAATAGAACTTGGTATAACAGGAGGCGAAGAAGACGGAGTTGATAACGAAGATATTGACAGTGCAAAATTATACACTCAGCCCGAAGAAGTAGCTTATGCTTACGAGAAACTTTCTGCTGTAAGCGATAAGTTTACAATTGCGGCATCGTTTGGTAATGTGCATGGTGTTTACAAACCTGGAAATGTAATTCTTACTCCAAAAATTCTTAAAAATTCGCAAGAATATATTGAAAAGAAATTTAACACAGAAAAACAACCTGTTGATTTTGTGTTTCATGGAGGTTCTGGTTCTACTCGTGAAGAAATTAGAGAGGCTATTTCTTATGGAGTAATTAAAATGAATATAGATACCGATACGCAATGGGCATTCTGGAATGGAGTAAAAGAATATGAAGCAAAAAATCATGATTATTTGCAAGGACAAATAGGAAATCCAGACGGCGAAGACAAACCAAATAAGAAAAAATATGACCCAAGAGCGTGGTTAAGAGAAGCAGAAAAATCAATGGTAGATAGATTATATACAGCATTTGAAGACTTAAACTGTCTGAATAGAAATGAATTACTGTAATAAATAGCTAACCATAAGTTACCCGTTTAAAGTTGAACGACAAAATTAGTGTGAACGCTTTACACAAAAAATTGTAGAATATCATTGCGTTTTTCACGATTATCAATTTCTTCGTTACTTTTTAAATATTAAAATGCTCATTTACAAAGGTAAACTACAATTTTAATATTTCAAAAAAGCCTTGAACTTGACACTCGTGAAAAACGCCAAAATCAGATATGTTCAACTTTATATGGGTAGCTTATATATATTTAAATTAGTCAATTATTTATTTTTAATATGCCAAATACTCATTTTTTAATAATTAATTTATGTATAAAATAGCTTCTTTTTTAATTGTTTTGTTTTTCTTTGTGTTACAGATAAATGCTCAAGAACAAACAAAAAATTTATCAGAAACAGGTTTTTTTGATTACTACGCTATCGAAGGGGGTAATGTTAAAATAACTCAAGATGTTAGATTAGAGACTTTAATAAATAATCATATTACTGCCAATAAAAAACGCCCCATAAAAGGATGGCGAGTTCAAATATTTTTTGGGCAAGGGCAAGCGGCAAAATATAAAGCAGAAAATATTAAAAAATCGTTTTTAAAAAAATATCCTGAAACAAGTGCATACCTTATTTATGAAGCTCCTTATTTTAAGGTACGTGTAGGAAATTATAAAAAAAAGTTTGAAGCCGCTAAAATGAAAAAAGAACTTGAAAGTAAGTACGATAAAATATTTTTAATAGAAGACGAAATCAAGTTGTTTGACAACGGAGAGGACGACGAAGAAGATACAGAAGACGTTGAATAGCTTTTTAAAAATAATTATCTTATAATCACATAATTGTATCATTGAACCATAAATAATTGTATCATTCCTTACTTATAAAATAAACAAAATGAAAAAAAATATTATATCAATATTAGTAGTTTTTCTGTTATTTAGTTTAAATGCGTTTTCTCAAAAAACAGAAAATAGTAAAAATTTGTTGTGGGAAATTTCAGGTAAAGATTTAAAAACGTCATCATATATTGTAGGAACTATGCACATGATGCCAAAAAAAGATTTCTTTTTTCCAAACAAATTAGAAGAGAAATTTAATAGTTGCAAAGTGCTTGTGGTTGAGGCTAATATGGATATGGGATTAAAAGACCAGTTGGCATTGGCAAGCAAAGTAAAATATCCAGAAGGTAAAACATTACAAAATTATATGACGGAAGAGGAGTATAAATCGTATCGCAATTTTTTTATTGAAACAATGGGGTTAAAAGAAAAAAAATTGAATAAATACGAAAATTTAAAGCCCTTTTATGCTTATTCATTAATTTTAAAATCGTTGTTAGATGGTAAAATGGTTATGTATGAGCCTAAATTATCTAAAATGGCTAAAAAGAAAAAAATGGATATTGTAGGATTAGAAACTATTGAATTTCAGATGGACATGGTAGAGGATATTTCTATAGAAGATCAGGTTGAAATGTTTTTGATACCAAAAGATGTTAATAAAGATAAAAATTTGATAACAGATTTTAACAGTACAGTTGAAATTTATAAAAATCAAGATATTGAAAAGATGTTAGAAATGAACGAAGAAGAAGCTGCGGGTAACGAAGAATTTATACAAACTTTTTTGATAGACCGAAATAAAGATTGGATACCTAAAATAGAAAAACAAATTTCAGAACAAGCTACTTTTATTGCTGTAGGTGCAGCACATCTTGGTGGCGATTTTGGTGTTTTAAATCTTTTGAGAGAAGCAGGTTATACAGTAAAACCTGTTGAGTAATACATTACAGACCAGATAATATTAGTTTCTATGTAGAAACTAATATTATTTTTGACCTTTTTCATAAGTGTAAAGCACAAGGCATTTCGGTTATTTTAAAAATCCAAAATGCCATTATTTTTTAATATCTCTTTCTATTGTTTTTTCTTTTAAATCTATTACTGACGATAAGTTCATTATTGGTAATGTTATTGTTCCAATACCACTAAGTGAAGTTAAAGTGTGGATATATGTTCTTATAAATGGAAATAAAATTGCTGGAGCATTCAAATAAAAATAGCTGTCCAAAACTTCTTTGTTTATGTTTTCCTTAAAACTAAAAATTCCAACAATAATAATTTCAGCTTCAAAATTATTTTCACTATCACTAATCAAAACTTGCATTTCCAATTCAAAACAATTAAGATTTTTATCTATCACTCCATTTGGATTGATAAACAAACTTAATTTATCATTTGGTGCTTTGTTATAAATAATGTTAGTCTTTTTTATTGAAAAAGACTCAAAAGAAAACTCAGATATTGTTAATTTATTCCTTTCTTGCTTATTCATTATGCAGCTCTTACAGTGTATGACATTTCTTTTGCAGAATAACTATTTGCATGTTCTGTACATAGTAAATTATTGTTTTCTGGGATTATATATCCCTTACTTTTTAAAAACTCTTGATATTCTTCCTTAGACATGCTATCTATTAAATCAATAGATTCCTGTAGTATTTGTAATTGTTCTTTTATGCTCATAGTTCTTAATATTTATAAATTTCTTGTGAAATTCTTTTTTTAAAATAGCTTTTTTATTTTTAACACAATATATTGTTTTTGTGCTACTCGTTAAGTGCGGAGTTTTTTTATTTGTTATCCTAAATAGTTCAACTTTTCTTGGGTAATTACCATGTCCTTTTATAACATCAAAAATTTTCTTATAAAATATGTTATATAATTTATCAATAATAATACCATATCCTTGGTTATTTCTGTCATTGGAGTTTTCACAATGTTTTTTCCATAATCTTAACATTCCTGATAATACGTCATCGTTTGTTAAGTCTAAAGTTTTATCTAAACAAATAATTGTTTTTACACTAATAACAGTTTTTATATTTTCGTTATATTTTTTTCTTGCCCAATAGTTAGTATCTCCTTCATTATCCCAGAAATACATTCCTATTCCCAACCAATTTTCATCTTCTTGGGGTTCTATTATTGTATCTTCCAACAAGAAAGTATCACATTTCTCTTTTGAATTAACATGAAAACCTTCGGCTTTAAAAGTACAATCATTCATTTAAAGGAATGTTTAAATATAAAATATATTAAATTAAAACGCAATTTTAAGAAAATTATTTGTAAATAAAATTTTTTTATTACTTTTTTATAAAAAATAATACAAATCATTACGTTAATTTTTCTTTTTCCACATTTGCTTTTTTCACTTTTAATGTGTCGCTAAAATTTTGGAAAATAAATGATGCTATTAATAGTACTGTTCCCATAGTTAGAAATGCCACCATTAAATCTTGATTAGTAAGGTATTTGAAATCAAAAACAAACAGTTTTATGAGCGAAGCAAGATACAACACTATAGCCAAAATACGTATGCCTCTGTTTTTGAAAGCAAAACCAATAATTATAAACAACAACGAACTGACCGACCAAATTAATGTGTAAGGTAAACGGTGTGTTTTACTTAAAATGTCTTGTATTAAAGTACTTGGACGATATGAATGAAGTGTAGAAATATGATCTACTTCGGAGCTTAATAAAAATATTATTCCAAAAATAAAAATAAAAGTAGATAAATATGTAATAATATTCTCTTTTTTAAACAGTTTGAGCATGCTTCTAAAAGCAATAACTAATATTGAGAAAATTATTGCAGAGTTTATATAATGAAATCTAAATTGTGCCAATGAAACGTCAGCGGTTAATAAATAAGCATTACGTAGTTCTGTAAATTGTGAATTGTAGAAAAATAAATATAGTAAAAGTGCAATTGCTCCCAAAATAATGTTGGCAAGATGCAAGGCTTTTATATTTTTCATAATCGATGGCAACATCATTAAAAGTATGAAAATAAAATTATAAATACCCATTATTGTATTTATGGTTGCATCATAATCAATTGTTTGAATAAGTGAATATTTAATTTCGAAACGTAAAGAATAATAAAAAGTTATTAGTGTGGCTGATGCTAAAATTGCTCTATATACATTTATTTTCACAAATGGCAGCACAATGTATGGCTTCTTTTCGTTTTTGAGTAAGTACAAATTCAAAGTCATTGAAACAATAGCAAGTATTGATGTTAAAAATCCTTTGTTAAACAGTGGTGTAACTGCAACCAGTTCAGTGGTTGTACTAACATAGGTGTTAAATAAATCAAAACTTAGGCTAATAAGCATTCCAAGAGTTAATCCTACCGATGACAGTTTCATTGCAACAATGCCTGTTTTTTGTGAAATAAAAAGTAACAAAACTGCCTGTAAAGCCCATAGCATTGTAACCGAATTTCCTACAAATTGTACTGGAATTACAAGACCAAAAAACATAATTGATATTGCCATAAAAAGATGCAATATATTTCTATCATAATTTTTGCGATTATATAAAATCAATACATAAATATAATTTAAAATTGCTATTAAACCAGTAAACAATCCTTTATAATCTAATCCTACTTTTTCTATAATTGTTAGACCTGCTGTATAATACATGGCAGTTGCAAACACCAACGACGAAAATTCCATAGGTATAAACTTCCTGTTTTCTTTAATATTGTTTATAACCATCATTACAAAAATGAGAATATAAAATATTGTTAAAAAGGCAAATGCACCAAAAGCAGGAATATTTTTCCCGTTTACAAACTCAAATATTAACCATAGTGCATAGAATAAGAAAGTGAAAGCATACGAAATAAGATTTATTACAAGTGTTTTTTTAAATAAATCGTAAGCAACAACTCCAAAATTTATTAAAAGAAGGTATGAAAATAATATTATGTAATCACTTGGATCAAAGCTTACAGTGAAGGGAGCAATAAATCCTGCCAGAAAAACCAAAATTGTGATTTCTTCTCTGTTGTACATTATTGACAAAAACACTGCAATTCCAACAAGTGCAAATAGTATTGCAAACGAGGGTATTACACCAATTAAGTCGTATTGATAAAAAGCGGCAAAAACTGTAAAAATTAGTGCAGACACTCCTCCACCAATCAAAACAGAGCTAAATTTTTCAAATTTATTACGAAGCAAATATCCGAGCAGAAGTAAAATTGAAGCAATAATTAACCCGAAAAATACTCGTCCCGTAGAGTTAATCCAATTATATTCAATTGAAAAACCAACAAAGAAAGCGATACCTGCAAGAAAAATAGCAATTCCAACTTTATCAAGCACATTTTTACCTGCAAATTCCTCTGCACCAAGAGCTTTCTTATTAACTATATCTATTTTATCTTTAATTAATAATGCAATTTTTTGCATAAAAGTTGTTTTATCTGCTCCCAAGCTCATACTGGGTTCTCCTCGCAAAAGACTTAGATTTGAGGCATCTAATTCTCCAGAAATAACTCCAGCAAGCTCTTTTTCTGCTTCTTTAATATGATTTACGTCTTTCTTTAACTTAGATAACTCTTCTAAAATATTTTTATTTCTGGAATTGATACGAGTGGCTACAATAAGCACAATAACAACTGTTATTGAAATTACTATTATCAAATATAATATAAGTGCTTGCGTTATTGCCATTGTTTTGTTCTAAATTATAAAATTTTTTTAAATATTTTGTTTGCAAAAGTAAAATTATTTTAGTAATTTTGAAAATAATTAATCAATATTTTGTTTCAATGGAAAATAAAAAACTCAAAAACAGAGCTATATACTTAGTTTATAGAATATTTATTTTTGTAATTATTCTTTTAATAATGAGTGCTTTTTCTTTTTTACCAGCTAATAGATATATTCCTCCTCAAATAAATGATACAATTGTTGTTTATGACTCTGTTTGGGTTAATGACACTTTGTTTATTTACAAAAATATTTATATCACTTTCAGTGTAACAGATAGTGTTCCTGAAGATAATATTGCTAATACAGACACTCTAATGAACGATGTTACAGAAAGTGATAGTTTGCCTGATTATGATATTGTTGATAGAGATTTTATTTACCCAACATCAATAAGTAGAGCAAGTTATAAAACTCCTTTCGAGAGAGTTGTTACGTTTCCTAATTATACAATTGGTACGGAAATTATGCCAATGGGATTTACAGCTTTAAAACAATTTTCGACAACAAATAATGAGATTAAAACTCTATATAATAATTCGTTAAAACAAAGACAAGCATTTTCAACTGGAGGATTTGTTGAATTAACAAAAAATAGATATTCTATTCATCTGGGAACATATTCTACAAAATTTTATGAAAAATTAAATTACTCTGAAAGTAGTTCAGAAATTTTCCCTATTTCCTATTATAATATTTTTGATGTTTTAAATTGGAATGTTGATACAATTATGTTTTTAAATTTAGATTCTCTTCTTGCTGGAGATACTGTTTGGGAACCTTATTATGATACAATAAAATATACTTTAAAAGATTCTACGTTTATAAATACTTATGATACAATAACAAATAATACTAAATATAATCTTACTAACACTTATACATTTTTTGAAATACCAATAATTTTTGGTTATAAAATCAATTTCAATCGTTTTTCATTTTCCTTTAAAGCTGGTATTATTACAAGTTTTTTTATTTCTTCCAAGGGATTTAATATTTCTTACCACAATAAATATATTGTTTCTAAAAACGAATACTTAAATTTTTCTAAAGTATTTTTTTCTTCTTACTTTTCTTCTAAATTTGCATATAAAATAAATCCGAATATTGGGCTTTATTTTGAACCATTTTATCGTTTTCCGCTTAGTAAAACATATTCTAATAACTTAGTTGTAAGTAAATTTACAAACTATGGTGTTAAAATAGGGGTGCAATATACGTTTGGTTTATAGACTATATTTAGACATTTTGCATACAAAAACAAATAATTATTAATGGTTAAATGTCAAATATTGTGATGTCCTATCTATAAATATAATTCACTTAGTGAAAATGAAAGGCGTTTTCATGAGTATCAATTTCTTCGTTACTTTTGAAATATTAAAATACTTATTTACAAAGGTAAACTTTAATTCTAGTATTTCAAAAAAGCCTTGAACTTAACACTCCTGAAAAAACGTCATAATAATTGACTAATTTATGAAAAAAACAGTTTTACTTTTTATAATTCTTTTTTTTAATATAAATTTATATACTATTTATGCCCAAACTTCATATATTGATAGTTTGGAAAACCTGCTTGCTCGTTACCCAAAAGAAGACTCAAATAAAGTAAACACCTTAAATGAAATATCATATAAAATATAATTATATTATAATTAGATAGTTATAAATGGAATTACCAAAATAGTATAAAATTGACAATTCCTAATCCATTATTTTTAATAAAAA